>JAFGPH010000440.1 GCA_016926135.1 Deltaproteobacteria bacterium | reverse complement strand
GTGCCTCCCTCTCGGTGGCCAAAATCGAACTGAAGTCTTCGCCTAAAGGCGAGGGTTTTTCTCCCATTCCCCGAGAGGGACAATAATCAAGGTTCACCGCAGAGGCGCAGGGACCGCGGAGCAGAGTTGGTCCTTTTGCCTTGCAGGCGGCACGTCCCGTGATTGTTTGCGGGAGAGATAACTGCAAGGCAAAACCAGCTCGCCTGCGGCACCGCGGCGACAGCCGGACTTTGCCCGAAGGGCCGAGTGATTTCCCTTTGGCGGCATCTCCCGCCAAAGAGAAAAACCTGTTCTCAGCGTCCTCCGCGCCTCTGCGGTGAATCTTTTTCCGGCTTTCTCATCCTCGGCAATGTGGCCGCACCCAGCACCCCGAGAAGCACCAAGCAGACCAAAATCCCTGTCCGGCCGAGCGAGGGGACCGCATAGGCGGGGGGTTTGGAGCCGGGGTCCAGGGGGTCGTAGCCGCCTGAGACCTCGTACCCGTCGCTGAAGCCGTCGCCGTCTGTATCCGGGTTCCCCGGGTCTGTTCCATACTGGTACTCGCCGGTGTTGTCGAGTTCGTCGTCATCCGGATCAAGGGAGGCGTCACTCCGGTCTAAGTGGCTCAAGCCGTAATAGACCTCCCAATCATCGGGGATGCCGTCCGAATCGGTATCTACCCCTGAATCACCGAGCCCCTGCGCTGAGTTCAGGTAATCCATCCCATAGAAGACTTCCCAGTCGTCCGGCAGCTTGTCACCGTCGGAATCAGGGGGTTCGGTCATGCGCCAGGCGAGAGCGAAATCCCAGTTGAAGCTGCCTTGTCCTGCGACCTGAAGCCTGTACTTCCGAGCCGGTGCCAAAGGGACCCAGAGATTCTCCGTGTTGTCCCCGGTGCCGGTGGAGCCTGCGACGAGCCTCGGATTCTGAGGGTCGGTCACGTCTTGGAGGAATAGGTCCAGATTGTGAAGAGTGGCGGTGCCGTTCCAGTTATTCCATGTGCCGCCGTGGATGTCGATGTTCCAGACAAGGGAAGCATACAACATCCGGTGGTTCTCATCCGCCGTGAAGTAAAAGGATGCGGTGGAGTTGCTGCCCGCATTTCCGCCGAAGTAGGGATCGAAGTCGAACCCGTACCAACCGATGTTGCCCTGGCCTGCGGGATAATCCTCCACGCTGTTCTGCTCACCGGCGGCGATGATGTGGTAGCTGTGATAGACGTTCACCTGTCCTGCACCGAAGCGCTTGTCCAGACCGTTGGGGCTTTGGTCGTCGGGATTGAGTCTGTAGTCGGTCACGCCGGCGTTGCGTGGACGGCGCGAGGCGCCAGCCATGAGTGCCGCCTTGACGACCTCGGAGCGCTCGGCATTGCGGATCTGCATACCGTCCCGGTTGGTGGTGTAGGGCTGAACCGGGTCCGTGGAAAGAGCCGGGCCCTTTCCTGCTTGAACCAGGATAGCCGCCGCGGATGCGCCAAGCGGGGCCGTGTAACTTGTGGGGCTGTGGGGAACCACTACATCTGGCTTGACCCGTCCTGCCGTGTAAATGGAATCCACGGCGACCGACCCTCTCTGATGAGTCCCGTCCGACCTCCCGACTAAGATGGAGTTAAAGGCGCTGATCAGGAGGGGTTTGTTGCTGGTGGCGTTGTCCGGAGCCACAATCTGGATGAATTCATCTGTCTCGACAAGGAAATCAAGCCGCCTGAGTATGTCGGAGTCATAGTCAGGGAGCTTTGTGCTCCCCACCCAGCTGTGATTGGCAACCCGGCTGGGCGATGACTTGTGTGAAGACAAAAACGTGTACCCCGGCTGTTTGGAATACCCGAAATGGAGAGAACCGCTGCCCAAGAAATGGTTAGCATCATAGCAGTCGATCCCCGTGACTCCAGAGGCAAGCGAGGAGGTGTTTCCGTAGAACAGAGTGCCCACCGTGGTTGCGTGACCGGACGCGTAGGGAGTGGTCCCGGTCTTATCATCAAGGGTCTTGCCCGTGAACTGCGTGTTGTCCCGGTCAGGCCGATACGCTCCGGTGCTCAGGGTGGGGGCTTCAACCTGGGATACGGTCGTTCCGCTGCCGGTAGGCATGCTTCCGCCCAGTTCCGACTGGAGAAGCATGAAACCCATGTCGTCTTTGTAGCCGGCATCAACCGGATGGCACATTCCAAGGGAGATGATGACAAGCAATGCCGTGAGAATGAGCTTCAGGGACATGGGTAATGGAGAGGCGACACAAGGGTTTCAAACCGCAGGGCGCACCCCAAGTGCGCCCTGCACCTTCATTTGCGAATGTGCTCAGACATCGCTAAGCGTGAAACTTCCTTCTCAGACCTGCCAGACCCAAAAGGCCGGAAGCGAGAAGCCAACCCGCACCTGGAATGGGAACGGGAGCGGCGTCCATCATGACGTTGTAGATTGCGGTGTTGTCGATATACTGGCCGGTCCAGGACGAATCCAGGCCATACAGTGCGGCCAGGTTGGAGTCGGTGCCCGCAAGGTAGTTGGCGAAAAGCTCGCTGCCGGCCCCCTTAGCGAAAAGAGGCACGAGGGCATTGGTGTGTTGTCCTGAATTGAACTGCAGGCCCGGCAGGACGCCAGCTCCATTATCCTTCACATGGGCGTAATCGACTCCGGCGTCGTAAACACCGTTATTGTTCACGTCGAAGAACGTTCCGCTGCCGTCCCCCCACAGGTGGCCGGTCTCGTGGTCGGCTGTCACGATCAACAGGGTGTTGCTCCAGTTGTTGCCGTTGGTGTTCGCGTTCAAGTAATTCACCACAGCCTGAACCGAGTTGTTGAAGTCGACCTGCTCTTCGACCATCCTGTCCTTCTGGTTGGCGTGGTTGGCCCAGTCTACGGCCCCGCCCTCGATCATGACGGCAAAGCCATCGCTGTTGTTGTCCAGCACGTTAAGGGCGGCCCGGGTCATGGTTTCCAGGGTCGGCACGTTGGTGTTCATGGGATCGAAGTCGCCTGCAGGGTTGCTGCGGGCCTGCTGAAGGGTGGTGTTCACCTGGGCCACACCCAGCAGCTTGTCGGGGTTGCTTATGCCGTTGGCCACGTCCTCGAAACCCGCCTTGGTGTCCACAAAGGTCCAGCCATTGGGGGTAGCTGTCTTGATTTCGTTCCATGCTGCAGACCCACCCACGTAGTTGTCACTTCTCGTTGTGTCATATCCGCCGTTGTCGGTGTAGTCCCCATGCCCCGCGCCCATGAGCACCTTCAAGTTTCCATTGTAGTTGAGCGAGTCATACAGGGCGTTGTTGCCGGCCTGGGGATTGCTGCCGTTGTTCGGCACGCTGCCGTCGAGCGGGTTTGAGCCATAGACCCCCTCGTAACCGAGCGCAGCGTAGTTGTTGCGACTGCTGTTGTGGCCATAGACCGCGGCAGGAGTTGCGTGGGAAAACTCGACGCTGCTGAGCGCCCCAATGCTCTTCCCTGCTTGCGCAGCCTTTTCGAAATAGGTTGTAAGGGGTTGGTCAGCAGTGTTCCAGTTGACCTCACCGTCATAGATCTTTACGCCCGCGTACATGGCGCTGGCCGCCGATGCGGAGTCTGTGTACCCGGTCTTGGCGTAATTGAAGTTGGAGGCCATCGCTGCAGGGTTGTACCCGAGCGGGTTGTTGGCCGAGTTGGTCTGCATTCCCAACTTGACGTCGAAGCTGTTGTAGACGGCCGGGGTACCGGTGTAGAAGTCAGTGGCCAGAACCGTGTTGAACCCCTGGCCGTCACTGATCATAAGGATGACGTTTTTCGCTATGTCCGCAAAGGCCGCCTGTGAACTGGCCAGCAAAAGGGCCCCTGCGAACAGTCCTGATAACAACTTCTTTCCTCTTTTCATTTCCTTCTTCCTCCATCATTGAAATCGGTTACTGTTGACACTGTTTTCGTGAACCATCCCGTCCAACAAAAAATGCGCCTAGTCTTCTGTTGCTCTGCCTTCACCTCCTTTCAATTTGAGTAATGAAAAAGCCCGAACCAGAGCCTTTTTGCTCTTGATTCGGGCTTCTTGGTGCCTGGGTGTCAGGTCAACGAAGTTCCCCTCAGTCTCCTTCCGAAACCAATACCCTATGCTTGTTTGAAATAGATGAGGGGTAGGTGAAATATCTGCAAGAAGTGAACGCTATTCAGTCATTCCTCAAGAACCAGGTCGCCTGCAGCGTTCCAGCCAGGCTCCACTACAAGGGTGCTAAGATGCGTTTAATCACAGTCCCGGCCGCCCACCGTGGGTCTTCCCCGCAGCAGCCTGATCGGCCTCCTGGGTTTTGTCATAGTGAAACGAAACTCAATACAGGGTGGAAATGGAAGAGGCAGGGCTGCCCGGAGCCCTGCCTCTTCTCCAACATTCTGGGAACTGATCAGTTCTGAAACTTCCTGCGCAACCCTGCCAAGCCGATCAAACTGGAACCCAGCAGCCACATCGCGCCAGGAATCGGCACTGCACTGAAATTGTCCACATGGATGGTTGCGGTTCCGGAAAACCCGAGAGTCTGATTGTCCTCAAAACCATCGGCGAACACCAAGCCGATGTCATTATAGAGTCCAAGAACTTCGGCAAAGGTTTTGTCCCCTTTGTTCTGGTTCGGCCAGAGTATGAAATTGGACTCAGAAAGCGTCACATTGTGCGTGGTCCAGCTTGTGTCCGAATTGGGTTCCCAGCTATATGTATCATTCGAAACCCAGTAGCGACTCTGGCCATCAAAATAGCCAAAGTAGAACCTTACGCTAGCGCCAACAGGCCCGGTGACCGTCCCATCGATTCGGTAATCAACCTTGAGTGTCTTACCCGTCAAGTCGCCGAAAACATCAGTTTCAAAGGGAGCCTGAATGCCGTACAAGCGCGTCCCATCAGTACCAGCGTCAACCGTTCCGGTAACATGTCCGCCGGGATTTCCACCCGACGAACTCCAGAAGGAGGAGGAAGATGCCAGTGCCCCTGAGTCCGTCACAGTGAAATTCAGCCAGGCGGCATTGCCTGAATCGAATGTCTCTATGTAGGCTTCAGCTGAGGGAGCAACTACGAACATCGTCCCAAGGATTGCGCCCCATAAAAACAACCAACCTAAAATACCTTTCGTTTTCATCTTCACCTCCCCCTTCTTGAATAGACTTTTGATCGTTCTTGCCAACGAGCACAAATGAAGAAACCTCCTACCAGTGCACAGAACTCGGTCCCGAATATCACTACCCTATTGCTTGCGCCTCTCTTCCTTGCTCATTCGTCTGTTGATCGCGCATGGAAGATGAAGGTAAAAAAAGCCCGAACCTTGAACTTGGGGTTCACGGTTCGGGCTTCCTGGTTCCTGACAGGGGCTCAGGGCAGCAAAGTATCCGATGTTTTCTTTATCTCTGCTTCAGCATTGTTCGAATATGATGAGTTCCCTGTGAAAATTCCGCGAATTCGACATTGTGCCGGAATCCAGAAAGGTTAGTTGAAGATCTCTCTCTGGCAGCACTCGCACAGGGCGGATACGGCATATTCTATCCGGGCGGAGGCATCGGTGAAGGCGGTAGCACGCCCTCCGCACTTGATGCAGCGCCCCGTTGTCTTGGCCATGGCATAGCGCACCGGGTAATCGGGTTCGTTCAGCAGTGTAAGCAGCTCGTCCATCTTCCCTTCACCTCACCCCGCAGTCTCAAATGCTGTTGGACACTACCCCCGGAGTGTTTCTTGCAAATTAGGGGTTGGTGAATAATGCGCTAAATCCGCCGGCGCCTTATCCCCGGCCGTCACTGGCGTTTCCGCGGATGCGTATGGTGAGATCGGGTCTTTCCTGATAGTTGGTTTGAAGCTTCAGATACCCCTGGAAGGCTTGAGTAGTCCCGGGCAACCTCTGAAACCGGATTTGAAATCTCTTCCCCTTTTCGACCTCCTCGATCGCATACCTTACCTTTCCCTCCAGATTGAAATCCCCCGGCCGAAGCTCCAGTGCCTGATCCAGGCCGGCGGTGACTTCCACGACAACCCCGCCCTGGTCCCTTCCGTCGGCCTGGAGCACCACCACCCTGCGAGACAGACGGATGGGCACCATCACATAGGCGCGCACCGAGAGAAACGCATTCGAAGCCGACGGGTCGTTGGAGTAAACCATGGCCTTCTTCTCCATGGTCGCCTCCGAACCCCTGGTGTTCACCCTGACCCTGATCCTGCCCTGCCCGCCGGGAGGGACGGCCTTGTCGAAATCGGCCTCCACGCACCCTCAGTCGGACTTCACGTCCCGGATCTCCAGCACCCGGTCCCCCGGGTTGGAAACGGAAAACACCCGGTCGATGATCTGGCCTTCCTTCACCCTGCCTGCATCGAACAGTTTCTCCCCCAGAACCAGTCTGGGACCGGAACTCCCCGGCACCGGCGAAGGGGATGCCAGGAGCACCGTGCTCAGAACAGCGGCCAGAACGGACCAAAATCTGGATCCCATGCTCTTCCATTCCTCCTTTTCGTGTTGCCTCGGCGCTCCAGTTCGGTCTGGAAGGCGAGCCCCAATTTGTCGATCGTGTAAGGCCTCTTCACAGACATGCCTGCGCCCAGTTCCAGAGCGCGACGGACCCGGTCCGTCTCCGACAGACCGCTGGCAATGATGGCCGGATGATGGGGTTGACATGTTAGCCGAGTGTTAAAGGTCGCCGAAAAAATGAAGGGTGTAGGTATAGTAATGACTTTTTCCTGCGTTTCGAAGGGCAAGGCGCTTGATTTCCAAACAGATCCCAAATACAATCTTAACAATACACCAACAGAAGATTCACATGTTTTTCCCTGCACGCGTAAAGACCTTGGTGTCTCAGGCGCGAGCAGGTGGCCTGAAAAGGAGGTCTGTCATGAAGCTGGTAGGGATGAGTCTGGGTTTGAATGTGCCGACCATCGCCCTGGGCGCTGCCGTGATTCTGCTGGGGCCCACGCTGCTCGGCATGGCAGGCGGTCTGGGAAGATCCCTCTTCAAGGCCGGAGTGAAAGGCGGCCTGCTGGCCTATGCAAAGGGGAGGGAGTTGGCCGAGGAGACCAAAGAAACCTTAGAAGACATGGTCGCGGAGGCCAAGAGCGAGATCGAAACAAAACCCAGGGGAAAGGCTTCGAAAAAGGCGTAAACCCCGGATCACCCGGAACAGCCCTTTTCCTCGTTTCGGTGCGGTTCGAAGGCGCTGATGACGCCCGGAGGCTGCGTGCTCCAAGCCCCCGGGCGTTTCGTTTTACAGGAGGTTGCTCGCCAGCTCTGCCAGTTCGGAGCGCTCCCCCTTTTCCAGATTGATGTGGGCGTACAATTTCTGGCCCTGCATCTTCTCAATGATGTGGCTCAGACCGTTGGATTGACTGTCCAGATAAGGGTGGTCGATCTGAAAGATGTCGCCCGTCAAAACGATCTTGGTCCCCTCTCCCGCTCGGGTGATGATGGTCTTCACCTCGTGCGGCGTGAGATTCTGGGCCTCATCCACAATAAAGTAGATGCGCACCAGGCTTCTCCCCCGGATATAGGAAAGGGCCTCGAAGAGCAGCTTCTTTTCCTCGACCAGTTCGCGGATTCGTTTGTACATCGGGTCCGACTCATCGAACTGGTTCTGAATCACACCGAGGTTGTCGAACAGCGGTTGCATGAAAGGGGCGAGCTTGGACTGGATGTCGCCCGGGAGATACCCGATGTCCTTGTTGCTGAGGGGAACAACCGGTCGGGCCACGAAGATCTGCCGGTAGCCCTTCCGCACCTCCAGGGCGGCTGCGAGGGCCAGCAGGGTCTTTCCGGTCCCGGCTTTGCCCGTGATCGTGACCAGCCGGATGTCGTTGTTGGTGAGAGCGTCCAGCGCAAAGGTCTGCTCAGCGTTCCTGGGTATGATGCCGCAGGCCGGGACCTTGTCGACCCGGCGGATTCGGCCCCTGGCGCCGTCGAAGAGACACAGGGCCGACATCTTGCCGTTGCGGGCAATCAGGAATTCGTTGGGCGAAAGCGGACTGTCCAGAGAAAATCCTGAGATGTCGGCCCGAGGGGGACGGGCGTAGATGTCCCGTATGGTTTCCTCGGGTACATGTTCCAGCAGTCTGTACCCCTTGTAGAGGCCCTCCAGGTCCTTGACATGATCGGTGGTGTAGTCCTGGGCAAGAAGCCCGACGGACTTGGCCTTCATGCGGAGGTTCACATCCTTGGAGACCAGAATCACCGGCCTATCGGGCTGTCCTTTCGACAGGGTATAGGCGATGTTGAGGATATGGTGGTCGGGGTTATTGGGAGAGAAATTGACGGCCAGTTCCGGATCGAAGGCCTTCTCCAGAAGGATCCTGATCTTTCCCAGCCCCGGCCCGATGGCCACGCCGCCGTCGAAGATCCTGTCTTCGCTCAGGGCATCCAGGGCCCTCAGAACCTCACGGGCATGGTAGTTCAGCGATCCGCTGCCCTTCTTGAACTGATCCAGTTCCTCCAGCGCTGTGATGGGAATGATGACATCATGCTCCTCAAACTGGTGGATACAGGCGCTGTCGTGAAGCATGACATTGGTGTCGAGCACGAAAAGCTTCGTGCCCTTCCTGGGCAACATCGACGCCGGGTTCTCCTTTTCCGTTGGGTTCGCTACCGCTGTTCCCCCCGAGAGGGATCCATCGTCCCAGGGATATATTTTAAAGGAATTCAGATTTTGTTAGGAATCTGTTTCTTCGGAGGATTCCGTGTCGATCAACCGGGCACGGAGGGAACGGAACAACTCAAGGTCGTCCTTCTCCAGAAAGGATGTCTGAACCCCATACCTCAGAAAGGAAATGAACCCCTTCAGGGAGTCAGCGTAGCGGGGGCAGAAATGTTGCTCTCGGTACTCAAGGTTCTGACGGCGGAGTCGAAGGCGCTCCGCGGCGGTTGCCTCTCTCTCTGCAAGGTAGAGCACCTCGTAGTAGTCCCTGTTTCGAACGGCCTCTACAAACTCATTGAGATCGCAGAACGGAGAGATCATGCATTTTCACCTTCCTTACAAAAGTCTTTTCGTCCCGCCAGTGACGGTGACGCTTTGCCGGTAACAAGGTGTACGGGAATATCTTAATCATGATTTGTTAGAGTCAAGTTAGGATTGCATTAGGCCGGATCTGCCCCGGAGTAGGTAAGTAATGAAAGATCTCGTTGACTCCGTAACGCCTAAATGCTGTTATAACAAATTGTTATATGTGATCCCTACCAGCTGACGAACCTTTCCCTGCCGAAGCATATGGCAATTGCGATTCGGAGAGGAGGTCGAGCGGGCAATACTACCCGAGTAACCCGTCTTCACAAGGAGGTTTGTGATGAGATTGATTGGTCTGCCAAGCGGCGTACAACTTCTGACAGGACTGGCCATCGGAGCGGCTGCGGTGTTGCTCGCCCCTGTCGTTCTTCCCGCGTTGGCCGGGGCGCTCAGGTCGCTGGCCAAGGCGGGTGTCAAGGGCGGCATGATCGCCTACGCAAAAACCCAGGTTGCCCTTGCCGAGGCCAAGGAGTCCTTGGAGGACCTGACCGCCGAGGCCCAGGCAGAACTGGCTGAAGAACAAGAACAGGTCGTGGCCCCCAAGAAGAAGGTGAGAGCTAGGTCCAGAGCGAAGGCGTCCGCCGTTGAGAATTCCTGAAGCTCATCTCGTTCATCGAAGCCTGGAGCGCCTCAGACTCAGGATCCCTTCCAGGCGAGGGAATGCCGCCTTCTTCAGCCGTGTGGAGGAGAAGCTGTCTTCCTTTCCGCGCATGAGACGGCTCGAGGTGAATCCGGCCACAGGCAGCCTGCTCTTTCTGGGCAAGTCGGTGGATCTCCAGGCGATCGCCCGGGTTGCGCAGAAGGAGGGGCTTTTCACTCTACAGGTCGTTGAACAGAGGCCCGTTTCCCTTCCCAAACGGATAGCGGCGCCCCTGGGCGGTTTGAGCTCAAAGGTCAGGCGCATGACAGGGGGCCACCTGGATCTGCCTGGTCTGGCGTTCCTGTCTCTCCTGGGGTTCGGCCTTTTCCAGATCTTGAGGGGAGACCTCAGATCGCCGCCCTGGTATACCGCTTTCTGGTATGCCTTCGGCGTCTTTTCCAAGTCCGTGGCGGACATGATGGCCGACGACGACGGGGAATGAAAACATCCAACTTCCGTTGATCTTTTCAGGTCAAAGCCTGCATCCCCATGATCTTTCCCATCCATACCAAGGTCCCCGGTAGGGCCAGGTACAGGGTGAAGGGTCTTTACGGCTCCGCGCCCATGAAGAGGGTTCTGGAAACAGGGCTTTCAAGCCATCAGGCCGTGCTTCACGTCTCGGCCAGCACAACAACGGGTAACATCCTCGTTCTCTTTCATACGAGCAAAAACCACAGACAGATTGCCGCCTTTGTTCTGAAGGTTCTGAAAGCCTCATCTCCTGAGCCCGTCTGCGAGGGTAGACCTGTCCATCATCTTGCCGCCCGGCCCCGGGCCCTGCGCAGGAAGAATAGAACCCGCGTCGTCACCCGAATCAAGACCCGCATCAAACAGGCCCTCTCTCCCGTGGAGGAACAGGAGGTCAGGGAATGGCACCTGCTGGACCCCGAGGCGGTGCTGGCCCTGACCCGAACGCCTGCGGAGACGGGGCTAAGCCCCGGTGCGGCCCTGGAGCGAATGAAGCGGTTCGGACCGAACCTCCTTCCGGAGTCCGCCGGCCGCTCCCGCTGGGCCATGCTGGCAGGGCAGTTCAAGTCGCTACCGGCCATGCTCCTGGCTGCCGCGGCCGGGCTCTCCCTTTTCACGGGGGGGGTCTTGGATGCAGTGGTCATCCTGGGGGTGCTGGCGGTCAACGGCATCATCGGGTACTGGACCGAAAGCAGGGCGGAGCGGACCATCCAGGCCCTGAAGCGCTTCGTGAGACCCGCGGCGGAGGTGTTGCGAGACGGATGCTTGGTGGACATCCCCTCCGAAGAGGTCGTGCCCGGCGATATCCTGGCTCTGAAACCCGGGACGTATGTGTCCGCGGACGCCAGGGTGCTGGCCTCATCCCGCTTGAGCGTGGATGAGTCCACCCTCACCGGAGAGAGCATGCCCGTCTTCAAATCGCACCGCACCCTGCGGGACGAAGCAGTCCCCCTTGCGGATCGCGTCAACATGGTCTTCATGGGAACCCTGGTAACAGGCGGGGAAGGCCTCGTGGTGGCCGTGGCAACCGGCAGATTCACGGAAATCGGCCGGCTTCAGGTCCTGTTGGGAGAGACCACACGGCCCCGGGCGCCGATCGAAAGACAACTCGAAGGGGTGGGAAATCATCTCGTGATCCTGGCGGGCTCGATCTGCGGGGTGGTCTTCCTCATCGGCTTGGCGCGGGGCTACGGACTTCTCGAAATGGCCAGAATCGCGGTCTCCCTTGCCGCATCCGCGGTCCCTGAAGCGCTGCCTGCCGCCGCGACGGTCAATTTTTCCATCGGCATCCAGAACATGCGGAGACACCACATCCTGGTACGAAGGCTTCAGGCCATCGAGACCCTGGGGGCGGTGCAGATCGTCTGTCTGGACAAGACCGGCACCCTCACCTGCAACCGGATGACCGTCACCCGGATCTTTGCCGGCATGGAGCGGATCGATGTGAGAGGGGACCGATTCCTGGCCGGAAAGACCCGCATCGACCCACTCGGCAGGGAAGAACTGAGGCAGCTCCTGGGCGTGTGCGTTCTCTGCAGCGAGACCAAGATCAACGGAAAGGGGGAAGGCTGCGAGCTGAGGGGATCCCCTACCGAGAACGCCCTGATCCACTTGGCCATGGCCGCAGGGATCGACATTCCCGGTCTGCGCAAAGACCACCCCATGCTTTCCCTGAAGCACAGGGCCGAAGACCGCCTCTTCATGTGCTCCCTCCACTCCTCCCCGAAGGACGGGGCCAAACTGCTTGCCGTCAAAGGCAGCCCGCCTGAGGTTTTGGCCCAATGCAGATGGCAACTCCAAGACGGGCGGAAGATCGTACTTCGGGATGAAACGAGACTTCAGATCGAGGCGGAAAACGACCTCATGGCCGAGGCGGCCCTGAGGGTGCTGGGGGTGGCCTGCGCGATGGGGGAAGATGGAGACCCGTCCGAGGGATCCGAGGAATGGGTGTGGCTCGGACTTGTAGGCATGGAGGACCCGATTCGGGTGGGGGCGCAAGGCCTCCTGGAGACCTATCACAGGGCGGGAATCAAACCGATCATGATCACCGGGGATCAGAGCCAGACCGCATCAGCCGTCGCCCAACGGCTAAAGCTGAATCCCATCGAGCCCCTCGAGCTCCTGGACTCCAGCAAGCTGACCGCCGTTGACCCTGAGGTGCTGAGGGCTCTTGCCGCGAAGGTGCATGTCTTTTCCAGGGTAAGCCCCTCCAACAAGCTCCAGATCGTGCAGGCCCTGCAGCGCGCGGGCCGGGTAGTGGCCATGACCGGAGACGGCATCAACGACGGTCCGGCCCTGAAGGCCGCGGACATCGGCATCGCCATGGGCAAGAGCGGCACGGACGTGGCCAGGGACGTGGCGGATGTGGTGCTGGAAAACGACGATCTGGAGACCCTGGTCGCGGCGGTTCGGGACGGCAGGACGGCCTACAACAACATCCGAAAGTCCGTCCACTTCTTCCTCTCCACCAACTTCACCGAGATCATGGTCATGTTCG
>JAFGPH010000439.1 GCA_016926135.1 Deltaproteobacteria bacterium | reverse complement strand
GACGTCGTCTTCTTTGACGCCTGCATGCGGTGCGGGCGCTGTGTGCAGGCATGCCCTTCGACAGGCGCCGGCGAGCCTTTCGCACCACGCGATGTCATCCAGGCCAGGCGCAATGCCCTGTGGCGAGAACACTCTCGCCTTGGAGATATCCGGTTGCTCAACCAGGTTCCCCCCATCGATGAGAAAGCGGCCTGGCACTGTACGACCTGTGCGGCCTGCCTGGAGGTGTGCCCGGTCTATGGCGCGCCGTTCAAGGCGGTTCTGAAGAAGAGGACATCGCTCATCCTGGAGGGGACGGAAGTGCCCGATCTCATGAACCAGACCCTTGAAAGGCTTTTCAACTATGAGAACCCATGGGTTTCTTCCAAGAGGGAAAAGGCCGCCTGGACCAAGGGACTGGATATTCCCACCCTGGCAAGAGGGGGAAAGGGGATGCAGCTCTGCTACTTCGTTGGATGTACGACCTCGATCGATGCCAGGGCCCAGGAGATCGCCAGATCCTTCTCGAGTATCCTGAAGCGAGCAGGGGTGAGTTTCGGGACCCTTGGTGAGAAAGAGCCCTGTTGCGGAGACATCGCCAGGGTGGTCGGAGAGGTCGGCCTGTTTCAGGAGAAGATGGAACACTGCCGGGATCTGTTCGATCAGTGCGGAATCGAGGACGTGGTGACCTCCTCTCCGCACTGCTTCCACACATTCTCGAACGAGTACCCGGAAAGGGCTTTCAGGGTCCGCCACTATGCTTTGGTATTGAGAGAGCTCATCGCGGAGGGAAAGCTCAAACCGAGAAACTCTTCCAGGTTCCGTGTGACCTACCATGATCCCTGCTATCTCGGACGGCACAATCGCATTTTTGAGGAGCCAAGGGACGTCATTCGCTCCATCCCCGGCACGGAGCTGATCGAAATGACCCACCACGGGCCCGACAGCCTCTGCTGCGGCGCAGGGGGAGGAAGGATGTGGCAAGGGAAAGAACTGGATGGCGAGGCGAGGATGAGTGAAATCCGAATCAGGGAGGCACAGAGGACCGGCGCGGAGCTTCTGATCACCGCCTGTCCCCTTTGTCTCATCATGCTGGAGGATGCCTCCAAGACCCTGGGCCTGGAGGGGAAACTGAAGGTGATGGACCTCAATGAGCTGGTTCTGAAGTCACTGGAATAGGAGGAGAACGGCAGGCCGCACCGGGTGTCCTGTGAGGATTGAAAAGGATGGTCAAGGCGGGGAAGTGAATCCGTAGGAAGGAAACGAATGGAAATAAGGAGGGACAGTTACCATGAGTGAACTTTTGCTTTTGGTGGAGTCCAAAGAGGGGCAGTTGGACAAGATGACCCTTGAACTCATAAGAGCCGGGATGGATCTGGCCAAGGAGTTGGGGATGGAGGCTTCAGCGGTCGTGGCGGGGCACGCAACGGGGCCTCTGGCCGAATCGGCTGCCTCTTATGGATTGAAGAAGGTCTACCGGGTGGAACATGCTCTGTTGGAGGGGTTCCAGCCTGATGCCTGGGTAGGGGCCCTGGAGTGGCTGTGCAAGGAGGTTTCGCCCGGGGCATTTCTGATCAGCCACTCGTTCGTGGGCAAGGAGGTGGCCCCCAGGCTGGCGTGCCGGTTGCATACGCAGCTCACCACGGATTGCACGGGCTTGAAAGCCGATCCCAAAGACGGACTTTTCATTCGCACCAAACCCATCTACGGAGGGAATGCGATCGCATTATTGAAGTGTGAAGGCGTTCCGCAGATGGTGACGGTCAGGAAGAACTCCTTCGAGCCGGCTGAGCAGGTTGCGACGCAGAGTGAGATTGTCCCTATGGTTCCCGGGATTGAGGAATCGATCATCAAAGTCAAGTCCCTGAAGACTGTAGAGCAAGAGGTGGTCGAACTGGATAAAGCCAATGTGGTCATATCCGGTGGGAGGGGGATTGCCGAGCAAGAGGATTTTGAGATGCTTGGAGCCCTGGCCATGGCGCTAAGCAAGACCCATGGGAATGTGATGGTCGGGTGCAGCAGGCCTGTTGTGGATAAGGCTTGGAAATCCTCTGACCACCAGGTAGGCCTCACCGGTTCGATGATTGCCCCGGATATTTACGTTGCCGTGGGGATATCGGGGGCTATCCAACACCTTGTGGGCATGATTCGATCCAAGAGGATTATCGCCATCAATACCGATGCCGGGTGCAACATGTTCAAGGTATCGGATTATGGAGTTGTAGCGGATTACAAGGACATCCTGCCGGCTTTGGTAAAGAAATTGGAGGAGCGATCATGAAAGAGTTGAACATCGTCGTCTGTGCGAAACAGATACCGGACCCGGAAGCGCCCTTCTCTAACGTCAGTGTGGATGTTGAGAAGAAGGAGGTCATCGTGGATGCTCCGGATGTCATCAGTCCATACGATGAAAATGCCCTGGAAGCCGCCATCCGGATCAAGGAAGAGATGGGGGGAAAGATCACGGTCCTGAGCATGGGCAGGAAGGTTTTGGATACGGTGCTGAGAAAAACGATCGCTGCCGGGGCCGATGCCTTGATCCTTGTTGAAGATCCGGCATTTGAAAGGCTGGAGAGCAGTTCCGTGGCCTATGTGCTTTCCTCTGCGATCCGGAAGATCGGGGAGTACGATCTTGTCCTGACGGGGAGGCAGGCTGGAGACTGGGACTCCGGGCAGGTGGGCCTGCTCCTGGGTGAATTGCTTGGAATCCCATCCATCAGCCTGGCCCGTTCGGTGAAGGTGAAAGACGGCAGCGTGGTGGTGGAGAAGTCGGTTCCCGTTGGGTATGAGGTGGTTGAGGCGGGGCTGCCTGCCGTGGTCACGGTGAGTAACGAAGTGGGGGAGCTGAGGTATGTGGCAAGGACCAAGATGCTGGGCCTTCTCAGGCGGCCGATGAAGATCCCGAAATGGGACATGAAGGAGCTGTCCCTCGACGCCGGGATGCTCAAAAGCCTGCAACTGCTCGAGGTGTGGCCGCCGGCGGACATGGGGAGGGAGTGTGTGTTCCTGGAGGGGGCATCCCCGGAAGAAACGGCCGGCAAGCTGGCCTCTGTGTTCAAGGAACTCGGATGAATCGTGGAGCCCAAGTGTTGATTCCTTTCGTTTATCAACCACAAAATGATTAGGGAGGTAGGAAAATGGCGGACAAGGTTTACGATGCGATCATTATTGGAGGAGGCCATCATGGGACGACCATTGCCCCTTACCTGGCCAAGGCAGGGTTGAAGGTCGGCGTGTTTGAGCGACTGGATCATCTGGGTGGGGGAGCTATCACGGAAGATCTCCCGTCTCCCGGTTTTCGCGGTAACTTCTGCGCGCACTTCACACGCTACTACGGTCACCCGGCTTACAAGGAATTCAATCTGCGGCAGGAAGGACTGGAATATACCTTCCCGGATACCAATGAAGCCATCATCTTCGATGACGGGAGCAGTTACGTGGCCTATGCGGCCTTTACCGTGGTGGATCCCGTGACGGGGGAGACCAAGTTCAACGAGGAAAACGTCAAGAAGACCTATGATCAGATCATGCAATTCTCCAAGACGGATGCGCAAACCTATCTTGATTTGACCGCGAAATACCGGGACATATGGCGCCCGGCTTACGGCAAGTACAGGTATTCACCTCCCACGCCGTGGGGAGTCCCTGACCCCCTGGAGAAGCTTTGCGAAGATCCCAAGAGCGGATTGGATATCCCCATGCAGTTCATGACCTGCAAGCAGCTTGCTCGCTATTTCTTCGAAAGCGACGAGCTGAGAATACTGACCGAGAGGGGATTTTGCACATCGTGGGGTTGCTTCCCCGACGACGTACCCGGGATATACATTGCGATTTCGACGATTCATTTGACCCTGGGGTGGGAAACGGCCGCGATTGCCAAAGGTGGAACACAGGCCATCACCGATGCCCTGGTTTCAGCGGGAAAGAAGCTGGGAGTAGAGTACCACATCAACTCGGAAGTGCAGAAAATACTCATCGAAAACGGCAAAGCCACGGGAGTCAAGCTTCTGGACGGCACCGAGGTCATGGCCAAGAAGATGGTGGTGTCAGACAATGCATCTCCTCAGCTCTTCCTGCGGTTGATCGGAGAAGATCGGATCACGGATGACATGAAACGCAAGGCCCGTGTCTATCAATTCGATCGGGGCGAGCTTTTCTGGGGCACCGTGGGGGTTCATGAACTCCCCAATTATAAGGCTTCAAAATCAAACCCTGATGTCAATTGCACGCCTCGTACCTATTTTGCATCCAAAGACCTCGGGTACTTTGAAGACAAGTACCAGCACGAGATCTTTCTTGCAGGCATGCCTTCCAAGATGTTTATCCTGACGGCCCCCGACAGCATCTGGGATCCAAGCAGGGTGCCGGAAGGGAAGGCCTCCCTGCACGTCGAAGAGTTCACCTGTCCTGCCAGGTTGTTTTCCAGGAAGGAATGGAAACAGATGACCGAAGAGTGGGTGGACGCGCTTTTTGAGATGTGGGCCGACTATGCTCCGAACATGACGAAGGACAACCTCATTGTCCATCGAATTACCAACCCGGCCGATATCCAGGATACTCACCTGGACATGAAGGAAGGGGGCTGGTGTGAAGGGAACTGCAGCGGCGTTCAGAACGGACGCTTCAGAGGAATCCCCGGAGGGTACAGGACTTTTGTCAAGAACCTCTACCAGTGCTCATCCGGTGTCTATGGGGGCCCCGGCATAGCACGCGGATCGAGCTACAACTGCTACAAAGTCATTGCGGAAGACCACGGACTGCCGGCACCGAAATATTGACAGAAACGCATTTATTCTTTTTGCACCCTCCTCTCTCCCCCACGTTGGGGGAGAGAGGAGGGTGCGGGCGTGCATTCCCTCAAATTGCCTGTGACCAAGAGATCTCTCGTTGACGCCGCGACTTCCAGAAAAGGCATGTCCCCGGGATCAGGGAGTACAGCGGAAAGTGGAACAGCCGCCACCGGTTCGGCGACGGAACGACTCCATTCCAGGACTTCAGCGATATCGTCGGGAATATGGCGGAGGCGGGGACAACGCAGGACGCTATCATACTCGCGGAGAATCCGGTCGTCGGCAACGATTGCAAACACGCCGTCAGCGAGCATATCGAGGATCTGGGCGCAGACCGTGTGGGATGTCAGAACGGCGGACACGATCACATTCGTGTCCAGAACAACCTTCATTTGTCACGCCTCAATCTACACAATTGTGACCGGTATCTGAAGATTAAGGGCTGTGGCAATCGCACGTCCATGCTGTCACCAGGCCTTCCGCAGCGCATCCAACTGGCTGGCCGAATCCAGAACCCGGCTGCACGACTCCCAGTCCACGTTTTCGATCCTGTCGTATCGCATCTCGAAGGGGTGGCGTTTCGGGACGGCGTCGATGACCCGCCTGGCCTCATCTTCGTCCCGCAGGGCGGCGGCGACCCAGACGTCTTCCAGGGTGTCGGGGATCTGGCCGAACATGTCCCGGATGTTTCCCAGGCGTCTGGAGAGGAGCTGATGGACGCGGTCCTCCACGGAACCCCTGTAGCGCATGTTGTAGATCAGGACCTCGGGCCGCAACTGGCCGATCCGCTGGATTCTCCCTTTGCGCTGCTCCAGCCGCGTTGGATTCCAGGGGAGGTCCAGATTGATGAGGGAACCCAGCCGTTGGAGGTTGAGCCCCTCCGACGCGGCGTCCGTTCCGATGACCAAGCACAATTCCCCGGTTGTAATTCTCTTTTTGACTTCATCTCGGTTCAGACGGCGGAATTCGCCCTTCTCGATGATCCCCGATTTCGTCGCATTTGCATAAACGCCGATCTTTTCCTCGGGCATGCGTTTCGACAGATGCAGACCCAACCAGAGGACCGAGTCGTAGAACTGGCTGAAGATGATGCATCCCAGGGAAAGCCAGCCGCCGGCAACGGTGTCGTTTGTAGTGAGGATCCGTTCCACCTGGCGGAGCTTCGGGTCCTCGTCGCGGTTCTCCTCCAGGATTTTCAGGAAGCGACTCAACACCTCCCGTTCCTCCTGGGATAGCGGATAGATGGAGGATAGTTTCTATTCCTCCTCGTTTTCCCCTTCCTCATCCGCCTGATCACCTTGATGTTGAATTCCAAGTATTTTCATCGCGGTCAGCCTGCCCGCTTCGATGGTGCTGCCCACCCGGCGCAGGAGAATCGTCTTCATGAAACCCGAATTGAGTCCGGGCCTGTGGGCCAAAATGGCACAGAATTCCTCGGCCGCGTCGTAAGCGTCCCGGAGAAAAGGCGGCAGGCCAATGGCCTCAGCATCGCTCTCGCCGAAAAGGCGCACCTCGATCCGCTGGAGATAGGGTTCATTGGTTTGGGGATCGATGGTATTTTCCAGATAATCGCGGGTCCGCCAGCGGCTGTACAGGGAACCCAGGACGCCATGTTGCCCCTCGTTCAGGGCATTGAGGAGGTCCCATGCTTCAATGGGGTCGAGCCGGACCGGCGTCGCCGTTGCTAACAGCAGGCTCCGGGTTCTCGGGGAGATATCCATCAAAAAGCGCAGCAAGTTGTTGGGCTCGGCCTTTTCTCCCCGGTGCGTTGGAACGAGATTGGATCGCCTGGCCCGGTGGGCCTCATCAAGGATTGAGCTTCTCCTGTAAGGCGTCCAGCATCGGGCCTATGGGACCCGGATGGACCTGAACCAGGTCAATGTCTTCAGAATAACGAAATGGCTGCAAATGGAACTTGAAGAGCGCGGTGCCGCCCCTTAAAGCCAGGTTATCCGACAGGATGGGATGGCTGGAGATCTCCACAAGGGCACGGCAGATGATCAGATCCTGTTTCCCCTGATCGTTTTGGGACCAGGGGGCTGCCTTCTTCCATTCGGAAATGAAGTCCTGTGGGATCAAACCTCCGCCTCCACACGGGTATTCACCAGCATATTCCATGGCTTCAAGCGGCTGATTCCCTCAAAGGGCAGCAATGGCGAGAGAGGGGTCGGAACCGGTTTCCTCTCGGTGATATATTTCGCCAATGCTCCGGTTTTCTTTTGCGCACCCACCATGTCGAGCAGATAGCCCAGCCGTTGCGCCCAGGCGATGGGTGAAAGCTCCGCCAGGCGGATCAATTCCCTTCGATCAAGATTTTCGGCAAGCTCCGCGAGAATGGTGGCTACTTTGTCCAGCCCTGCGGCGTGCTTCGGATATCCGACCAGGTCAAAGGCGGTCGCCGCCGGGGTGGATATCTTCAGGTATCCCCGCGGGGTCTTGAAATCCGAGGTGGGGATACGTGCCATGTTTTTTCTGGCCACAAAAATCACCCGGACCTTCCCGCAGGTGATTTCGGGTTTGTTCCTGGCCACCACGACCTGAAAGACCTGGGGGCGCTGGTGCGCCGCGCCGTGATATTCGGCAGCGCTGAGCAGACCCGCATAGTATTCTTCTCTCAGATGTGCCATGAGGGAGGGAATGAAATGGCCGGCGGGCGGGCATTGAGGTGTTGGAAGGACACCTGCTTCCGGACCACATCCACCTGTGCCTGAGCATACCGCCCAGGCAGAGCGTAGCTTTTGCAATTGGCTTCTCGGGGACGATAGGGAGAGTGTGGGATTGTCGATTTGCAAAGGCTCATTCGGGAGCAGACGAAAGGATCTCCAGATCAAGGCCTTCAATCCTGTCAAAGTGGCGCTCGTTGAAGGTTGCCACAGAAAAGCCGAGTGAAAGGGCCGTGGAGGCAATCAGAAGATCATGGGCTCCGATCTGGAATCCCTTGCCTACCAGATTGGCCCATACCTCCGCGTATATCCTTGCCGCGCCAAGATCGAACGGATAGACCGGGAAAAACTCAATCACTTTTTCCACATAAGCGGACCTCTTCAGTCGCCGCTTTCGCGAGTCTGCCCTGTGCACACCATGAAGCAGTTCAGAAACGGTGATGACGCTCAAGCCAAAAGGCTCATCCTCTCTGCCGCGGGCGAGGTCTTCCACGTTCAGCCGTCCTCTTTCCGCTTCGATCAGGACGCTGGTATCCAGGATTATTCCCATGATTCTTTCTCCGGCAAGGTCGGTTGAACCTTCCTCAGTTCGATCAGATCCTTTTCAAAGGAATCGATGTCATCACCCATTCTTGGGAGTTCACAGAGTATCCCATTAAGTTCTTTCAGAGTTTTCAAAGCGTTTGCCTCCCTGACCGGTCCTATGGAGGCGACGGGTTTGCCCCCCCGCTTGATGATATAAGTCTCTCCTTTGAACTTGATCGTGTTGAGCAATCCGGAGAAATCTCTCACGG
>JAFGPH010000438.1 GCA_016926135.1 Deltaproteobacteria bacterium | reverse complement strand
CTGCAGGGGATCTGCGAGGTGGTGGAAAGGCACACCTCCTCGCTCATCAGTCGCAACAGGATGAGCACCCCCTCCATCCGTCTCGAATCGGTCACCGATCCCATGGCCCGGGAGATGATTCGGAAATACGAGGCAGCGGGAGTGAGGATCTTTGCAACCGATTTCTCCCTCGACACGGGGATTCCCGGCGTCGGGGTGCTCGCCTATGATCCTGCGACCTTCCCCGGGAAAAGCGAAATCGTCTGGACCGCGGGAACGACACCCGGCCCGCAGAAGGCCCTGATCCGCGCCTTGACGGAGGTGGCGCAGTTGGCGGGTGATTTCAACACCTCTTCCCATTATGTGGCGAGCGGGCTTCCCAAATTCAGGAGTCTCGACGAGGCCCAGTTTGTCATTCACGCCGACCGGGAGATCCCCATCACCCAATTGCCCGATCTATCCTGCGACAATCTGCGGATGGAGGTAGAGAACTGCATCTGCGCTCTTTCCCGCAAGGGCATGGAAGTGATTGCCGTGGACGTGACGCACCCCCGACTTATGGTGCCCGCATTCTACACCATTATCCCCGGCGCCCATTTCAGGGAGCGCGCCGCAGGCACGAGCGTGGGCATGTTCTCAGCAAAACTCCTGGCCCAGAGCGAGGATCACGGATGGGCACTTGCCAGGCTGGAAGCGATGGACCGCCTCATGCCGGGGAAGTACTACGTCAAATTCTTCAAGGGAAATTGTGCTCTTTCACTCCATCAACCGGAAAGGGCACTTCAATACCTGCGGCAGGCCATGGAACTCGATCCGAGAGAGGAAGATGTTCCGAGCATTTACACCTACATGGGGATCTGCCTGAAAGAACTTGAGAGGTACAGGGAGGCCCTGGCCGTCCTGGAGATGGCAAGGGACCACGACCCGGAAAGAACGGACGTCTATAACCTCATGGGCTTCTGCTACTTCAAGCTGAAGGAACACGAAAAGGCGATCGGGAATTTCAGAGAGGTGCTGCGACTCAATCCGGCCTCGGCAATAGACTATGCCAACATCGCTTCCAATTACCGGGATATGGGCGAGTACGGGAAGGCTCTCACCTACTATCAGTTGGCCCTTGAACTGGACCCGAGTATCGACTTTGCCAGGGAGAACCTGGACAGGCTCTCAATCCTTCTTGGGGAAAAGGTCAAAGACGGATGAAGGAGACTCCACCACCTTCTGGATCTTCTCCTGCATTTCCTTCTGTTCCGCTTCGTCTTTCTTCTCCCACGCCCCTTCGATCTTGGAGACCAGCTCCTCAATCTCACACGGTTTGGTCAAATAATCGTAGGCCCCCAGCTTGATCGCATCCAGGGCCGTGTCGATCGAGCCGTGCCCGGTGAGGATGAGGGTCTGGGTGAACAATCCCAGCTTCTTGATCTCCTTCAGGGTGGAAATCCCATCCATCCCGGGCATCTTCAAGTCCAGCACGATGACGTCAAATCCCTGCTCCTGGAGGGTGCGAACGGCGCTGTCTCCGCTGTTGACGGCGGTGACCCGGTAACCGCGGTTGGTGAGAAGCTTGGACATGTTCTTGGTGAAGACCACCTCATCGTCTACCAGTAGGATCCTGGACCCTTTCATTCCCTATTCCTCCTTCAGGACTGTAACGTGAAATCCAAATGCTCGCCGTGCGGCATCAACCCCCGAAAGAGGGCCGCCAAGGCCTTACTGAAGATGTCTCTCTGAAGGGACGAAGCCGCATGCGCGCTCCCAGGATGAACCCTCCCGGACACGAGGGCCTTTTTGCCACAGATTCATGGCGACTTCAATACGAAAAGGCTCAAGCCTCCTGCCCACCGCCTATGTCCCCCTCCGCGCCGGGGGGCGGATGGTAAGGCAGCGTCAGGGAAAACTCCGTTCCCACACCGACCTCGCTCCTCACACTGATCCCCCCGCCGAGACGCTGCATGATGCCGTAACAGATGGAGAGCCCCAAACCGGTCCCCTTGCCCACCGCCTTGGTGGTAAAGAAGGGGTCAAAGATCTTGGCCAGATTGTCTTTGGGAATCCCCGATCCGGTATCCGTGAAAACCAGAGATGCCTTGTGATCCTTCTCATCAGCCTTGGTGGCGATCCGAATCGTCCCATAGGGTTTGCCGTTATGGGCATCAATGGCGTTGGTAATCAGATTCAGAAAAACCTGCTGCAACTGGGAAGGGTCCGAGAGGACAGGCCTCAGGTTCTCGTCCAGATCCACAATGAAGCGGATCCCTTCCGACCTGGCCTCGCGTTCCATAAGTTCAACGACCTCTTTCAGAAAAGCATTGAGGTCCACCGTTTCGATGACGGACTTGGTGCGCCGGGAAAACCTCAGCAGGTTATGGGTAATGCGTTTACACCGCTTCACCTGGGTGTCGATCTGATCCAGGGACTCCTTGAGGGATGTCCTGAACTCATCATTCAGGTCGGGCGCATACTCCGCCGTATCAAGGAGGATCTGTTTTTCCGTAAGAATAATGGCCAGAGGATTGTTGATCTCGTGCGCCACCCCCGCGGAGAGTTCTCCGATGGAGGCCATCTTGCCCGTCTCCATCAACTGCCTGCTGAGCTGATCCGACTCCGCGTCCCGTCTTTGAATCACCTTGACCAGGTGTCTCGTGGTCAGGATGGAAACGATGAGGATGGTCAAGGCGCAGAGGTGAAGGAAGAGGAGGGAGGCATAGTTGGCGTAGTTGACCTCTCCGAAGGCTTCATCATAGTCCTGCTTCACCACCAGCATCCATTGGGGTTCCCCGAGCCACGTGGTCGCCACGATCTGGCGGGGTATTCTGCCTTTCTTTCCCCCCTCCGGTGAAGGGTCCAGGATGCGCGTGCGGGTTCCCGGGTGCACCGACTCCACGGGCAAAAAGCCCTTGTCCATGATCTTACCCCCGAAGCGCGGCGTGGTCTGAAAGATCCCATCCCGGTTCAGCAGGTAGACTTCCCCCGTCTTGCCGATTCTCACATTCTCCACGAGGGATCGAAAGGCCTCCGTATCGATGGTCGCCCTCAGGATCCACTTCTCGCCGCCTTCTTTCCGGGTGATGGCGATAATGAAATGGGGGACCTTGCGGAAGCCCATGAACATGTCACTGACGTAGAGGCCCTTTTCCATGACCTTTCTGAACCAGATGGCCTGGCTGTAGTTCTTGTCCATCAGGTCATAAGGCCCCACATAGGCCAGGTGCCTCCCGGTCTGATCGATGACCCCCAGATCGGTGATGGACCCGGATTCCTGGTTCAGGGTCTCGAAGACATGGGCCAGTTTGTGAAATTCACGAAGGGTATCCCTGGAGTGCGTCTGAGCGACGAGGTGGAGCTTGGAGCTTCGCTCCTTCAGAAAGAGTTCGATAATCTTTCGATGATAGTCGACCTGGGTCTCTATCGTATTGATCATGCGGTCCTTGGCAAACCGGGTGTAGTGGATATTGATCGCCCAACCGACAAGAAGCAGAGGGACCAGGGAAGAGACCAGGGTGACCAAGACCAATTTGCGATAAAGCCTTGAGTAGTAGAGCCTCCTCTGGGCCTCGCTGTTCACCTCCCCGGGATTCCCGCTTTGCCGGTTCCGCTTGTCCAGCCCGGTTCCCGATTCTGTGTGGAGTGCTCCTTTCATCTCCGTTCCTTGGTCTCAGAAGTGTCCGTCATATCAGACTCTTCAAGATATATGCCAAACTGCCGTCCCGCGAGATCCCCGGAACCGGCTTGCAAGGCTCATCCAGACGGCTTCCGGGGCTATCCGTCAGGGAGAGGCCTGAATCAAGGGCCGGGTGTAAACCGGGAGTTGACGTCCCCTGGGTACTCCAGTTTTCACTCCTCAAAATTCCCTTTGCCGTCTCGGGCCAAAACGCCTATAATTTTCGAGGGTGTTGACTCGGGCAGGAGGTCCTGGACGCAGATGAACTTCCTATTTGTCGGTTCTACCGGTGACTATGCGGGCCACACCCTTGTGACATGGGCAATCACATCAAGGCTTCAGGAGAGAGGATACAAGGTCGGGTTCGTCAAGCCCTTCGGCACCCATCCCGTCCAACGGGACGGGACCTGGACGGATCACGATGCGCTCCTGTTCAAAGAAGCGCTGAATCTGCCCGAATCCCTTTCCCAAATCTGCCCCTATCCCCTCTCCGACGAGGCGTGGAAGGAAAGGGGAGCCCTGGAGGTCCTGGAGGATCTCAAAGGCTGCTTCCAGGACCTTTCCTCAGACAGGGATATCATGGTCATCATGGGCTCCCGACACATCTTCTTTGACGATGCAACCTGCCCCCTTCCCGATACCTCTTTCATCCCTGAACTGGAGGCTGACTTCGTTCTGATCCATCGATACCGGAAGTT
>JAFGPH010000437.1 GCA_016926135.1 Deltaproteobacteria bacterium | reverse complement strand
CTTCCGTCATCCTCTGCGAAGATAAAATGGTAGCCGCTCGATACCCCTTTGGCGAGCCGCTCCTCCACCAGTTCCCCGGCGATCTCCACCTCGGCAGGGGAGAAGAAACCTGAAGAAGATACGATCTCCCGGATGGTTTTTATATCCGGAGGGACGGGCGTGTCACGATATGAGAGTCGGTTCATGTTTCCTTTTTCAGATAGTCCACGTAGCCCGGATCGTCTGGAAGACATTCGAAGAATACCCGGTCCCTTTCGTAAAGGACACTTCCAATGCCCCTGCCTATCCCGGGCCTGGCAGCCAAGAGACAGTCGAGGTAGCAGAAGCGAGGATTCTGTGGATTCGGAGCATATGCAGGATTACCCGGCCAGTCCGGCGTTATCATCGGTCTTCGATAATCCTCTCAACGATATGGCGGAAGGTCAAGCCGGCCCTTGCGGCCGCCGCTGCAAACCCGGCCTCCGGCGACAGGCAGGGATTGACGTTGACCTCCAGCACCCATGGCCCGCCGTCTGCGTCCACCCGGAAATCCACCCTGGCGTAACCCCGTAGTTCGAAGAGGGACCAGCACTTGAGGGCTATCTCGGAGATGAACCGAAGAAGCCCCCGGTCTTCAGGGGGAAAATCGAAGGTGCGGACCGTGTGGAGGTACTCAAAAGATTCCTCGTGCCACTTGGCCCGATAGCCCACGATCTTCCTCTTGGTGTCGGGGAAATCCACGAACCGGATCTCGGCAGGGGGCAGCAGTTGAGGATCGGCCCCTGCAGCCAGCAGCGAGAGGTTGAATTCCCTTCCCTCGATGTACGCTTCAGCGAAGCATTCCTGTCCCATCACGTCCTCTTTCCGTCGGACCATGGCGAGGAGTTGTTCCGGATCCTCTCCGGCGACCACGGAGTCCTCCTCCAACCCGATGGAGGCATGCTCCCAGACGGACTTGATGATATAGAGACCCCGTGAGAAGGGCAAGGACGCCTTGCGTTTTCTCGATGAGAACCACGGCGGGGTCGGTATGGCCGCACCCATGAGGGCTTTCTTCGTGGCAGGTTTGTTGGTCGTCGCATAGAGGGCGTCCGTCCGGGCTCCCGTGTAGGGGACCTTCAGGCAGTCCAGCAGGGCCGGCGGGAGATGGATCAGCCTTCCATGGCCTTCCACGGATTCCACGAGGTTGAAGACCAAGGAGGGACGAACCCTGGCGAGTTCTCCCAGGAGGGCATGCAAATCCAGAGAAACGGTTATGGTCACAGGCTCATGGCCCAGCTCCCGCAGGGCCTGGGAGACCGCATCGGCCTGTGCCAGCACGTCCATGTGGTCGGGGCTCGCTCTCCCTTCGGGGATTCGATCATGGATTACGGCTACTCTCACTGGCGACCCAGTCGCATGGAGGCCGACTCCATGATGCGCCTGATGAGGTCCAGGTATGTGAACCCCGCCAGCCCGTTCAGGATGGGGAGATCGGAGTGCTCGGGGTGGAGCCCCGCAAGGGGGTTGATCTCCAGGAAATTGGGTGTGCCCCGGTGGTCTGCGCGAAGATCCACCCGGCCGGCATCCCTGCACCCGAGCCCCCTGTAGGCGGCGAGGGCAACCTCCTTGGCCGTCTCAGCCATCCCATCGTTGACGAGTCGATACTCCACCAGTTCCTCAAATCTCTGTTTGTTCACGTAGGAGTAGGCATGGGACTCGGCCTCCTTGCGGGGCACCACCTCGATCACACCGATGGCGGCCGCTCCCGCGCCGGTTCCGGTGATGCCGACGGTAAACTCACGGCCCGGCATATAGGTCTCTACGAGGACAGGCTGTTCAAAGAGCCTGAGCAGTCTCGCGCAGAGTCCCACCAGTTCAGACTTGGACTCCATCCTGCTGGATCCGCTGATCCCTTTCCCGGTGCCCTCGGCAACGGGTTTTGCAAAGAGGGGATATGGGAGGTCGATTGCTTCGGCATCCGCCCCTGTCTCCACGATCGCAAAATCGGGGGTGGGGATGTCCAGGTCACGGATCACCCGTTTCGTCATTCCCTTGTGAAGGGTCAGGGACAGCACAAGGGGATCGGAAAAGGTGTAGGGAATCTCGTACGCCTCCAGCAGGGCAGGGATCTGGGCCTCCCTGCCGAAGCCCCTGAGTCCCTCGGCAATGTTGAAAACCAGGTCCCATCGGTCCCCGGCGGCGAGCCGCTCGGTAAGCATCCGGATGTGGCCGATCCGATCCGTGCGGTATCCCAGTTGCTGCAAGGCCCGGTCGATGGCATCAATGGTCTCCGGCCTGTCGAACTCCGCCGTCTCTTCTTCCCCAAATCCGAGGGCAAGATAATCCTGCTGGAGGTCATAGGTGATTCCGACCTTCACTTTCACCTGACTCCTTTCCGGTGATTGCTCATTTTCAAGAGGCAGAGGGCAGAGGGCCCTTCCCTGGCTCGCAGGGGAGAAGAGGGTGAATGCGTCCCCGAATCATGAAATGCATCACTCAGGCGCTCGTCACCTCTCTATGTGGTTTTCCCTGATTACCGAGCAGGCCTCCCGGATCAGGGTAGCGGTAGATCCCGCCCTCGTAGTTTCTGAGCAGGAGATCGTCACCGTCCCTGCCGACGAGGTACTCCGGGAGCAGGGGGATCTTTCCTCCACCGCCGGGGGCGTCGATGACGTAGGCGGGCACAGCATACCCGGTCGTGTGTCCCCGCAGTCCCTGAATGATCCGGGTTCCATTCTCGACCGGAGTCCTGAAGTGGGAGGAACCGCAGATGGGGTCACACTGGTAGAGGTAATAGGGCTTTACCCTGATGCGAAGGAGTCCGTGCACCAGCCTTTTCATGGTATCCACGTCGTCGTTGATCCCTGCGAGGAGCACGGTCTGACTGCCAAGGGGGATGCCGCCGTCGGCCAGACGCTCGCAGGCCTGGCCGGTTTCAGGCGTGAGCTCCTCAGGGTGGGAGAAGTGAATGCTCATCCAGAGCGGATGGTGACGCTTCAGCATCCTCACCAGGGCAGGGGTGACTCGCTGGGGCAGAACCACGGGCACCTTGGTTCCGATCCGGAGGAACTCCACATGGGGGATTTGGCGCAGCCGTGTGAGCAGCCAATTGAGGCTCTCATCGGGGAGCGTGAGGGGGTCTCCGCCCGAGAGAAGCACGTCTCTCACGGCGGGCGTCGATTCGATGTACCGGATCGCTTCTTCCCACCGGGTTATGTTCGGAAGGGAGCTTCTGACGTGACCCACCATACGGGAGCGGGTGCAGTACCGGCAGTAGGTGGAGCAGAACTCGGTGACCAGAAAGAGAACCCGGTCCGGATAACGGTGGACAAGGCCCGGCACGGGGCTGTCATGTTCCTCGGCCAGGGGGTCCTCCGTCTCGACAGGTGAGAGGATGTGCTCGGCCATGACCGGGATGACGGCCCTGCGGAGGGGGTGGGAGGCGTCTTCCCTGTCCAGGAGACTCGCGTAGTAAGGGGTGATGGACACCGGGAAGCGCCGGACCGCATGGTTCAGGGCGGCCTGTTCGTCCGGGGAGAGGTTGAACATCCGGGACAGCGTCTGGGCTTCCGTGATGCGGTTACGCAACTGCCACTGCCAATCGTTCCATTCGGTGGATGCAATGTCCGGGTAGAATCTTTTGCGGAATGAGGAAGAGCGTGGGCCGACCCGGAACCTGGGTGCGGAAGGGACTCGCTGGATCTGAACGACTTTGGGTTTGTCTTTCTTGAAAGGAAGGAACTCGGTCTTTGCAGGCATCACCCCGAGTGCGCCGATCATACTCGGGGGCTCAAAATCCTCTGTGCTCAGCAACTCCTTTTTCATCGGTACCCCCTTATCTTAGGATAGAGACATTAAAGATGTTTTCGGTACATATACAACTTCTAATTTCGATATCAAGACCTTTTTTTGATTTTTTTATATTTTTTTCAATTAAGCACTATTCATGCCAAAAGCCGAAGCCTTTGAATTTCAATTGTCCCTTGACCGAGCGCTCCTCTGAATTAGAACAAATTGTTCCGATATTCGGACAAAAGGACTCGCTTTTGCGGTCTCGCGCGGAGTGGATAGGCTTCAAGTATTTTAAACTTGGATAAAAATCGGAATCGGACTGCAAGGGTTCCCAAAATTCACGATTTCGGAACCGGAAATTCCCATCAAGAGGCGGGCTTCCCCTGTGTTCTCGCAGTTGCAAAAGGGTCGTGCAGCAGGAAATCGGCTCGGGATTTGAAGTCTTCCTTCTTGAGCCCGTGTCCCTTCATCAGTTTGTGGGGCTGTCTTGTGGTGATGCCCGCGGCCCTTGAAGAATCCTTTTGAGAAGGGCCTTGAGGGGTGGTTTCTCAGGGCCGCAGCGGATCTTTCCCGGTTGCCGGTTGCCACCTCCGTAATGTTTACTATTTAGAGGGGTTCCTATATAAAGGGGCCATGGAAGACGAAAATCCGATTGCATGGGGAATGAACCGCGGGTTGCTCGCAAGACGCGTCAGGGCCGGCACGTCGGGGCACGGCAGAGTTCTTTTCCTGCTCGCGGCACTCTGGGTCGGGTTGCTGTGGTCCTCCGAGCCCCTCGCGCAGGAGTCAAACAAGGGGGTCTCCACCAAAGAGCCTGAAAGGCTGACCCTGGTTCAAGCGGTGATGTGTGAAAGCGTGAAGGATTATGCGCCGCTGAATCAGGGGATCGTGTTTTCTGCAGGGATCGGAAAGGTCATCTGTTACAACGTTTTTGATCCCGTCCCGCAGAAGACGGTGATTTACCACAACTGGGTTGATAAAGATCAGTTGAGCAGCAAGCAGAGACTGACACTCCATCCGCCCAGGTGGTCCACATTCAGCTCGATCCAACTTCGAGAGGGAGACAGGGGGCCATGGCGGGTGGAGGTAATGGACGGGATGGGCCGCATTCTCAGTGTCCTGAGGTTCAGTATCGTGGATTAGAGACGCATGGAGAAATTCCTGGCTTTTGTGTCGAGCATTCGCTGGCAGGACGCGGTGGACATCGTCCTGAACAGTTACATCCTTTTCCGGCTATACGTGCTGTTCAGGGGAACGAATGCGATCCGCGTGCTCATCGGCATCGCCTTCCTCTGGTTCTTTCAACGGGTCTCGGTGTCCCTGGGTCTGATCGTGACCAGTTGGGCGATCCAGGGGATCATTGCCTTTGCGGCCGTCATCATCATCGTGGTTTTCAGGAACGAGATCCGTTCCATCCTGCAGGCAAGGAACCTGAAGACGATCCTGTGGGGTATTCCCCGACGTGCACTCGACACGCCCGTGGAGATCATAGCGGAAAGTGCCTTTGAATTGGCCCGCCGGCGGGTGGGGGCTTTGCTCGTCCTACCGGGAGAGGAGGACCTCTCGGAGGTCATTCATGGGGGTGTTCCGTGGCAGGGGAAGATCTCCAAGGAGATGATCATAAGCATCTTCTGGCCTGACAATCCCGTGCATGACGGCGCAGTCATTATCCAGGGAGATCAGGTCTCGGAGGTGGGGGCGGTCATACCCCTTTCCCATCGGGAGGATCTTCCCTACTATTACGGGACGCGACACAGGGCCGCGGTCGGCCTCGCTGAACAGACCGATGCCCTGGTGATCGCCGTCTCCGAAGAGCGGGGCCAGGTCTCGGTGGCCAAGGGTCAGGACTTCAGGGTTGTCCACGATCGAGAAGACCTGGAGAGGAACCTGGATGCCCATGCAGGGGGCCCCTCCAGACAGGAGGGACACAGCAGGAAGAGACTCCTGGAACTGGGCGCTGCTGCGGCCCTCTCCTTTCTTTTTATGGGCGGGGTGTGGTTCAGTTTCACCAGGGGCCAGGACACGCTGATCACCGTGGAGGTGCCCATCGAATACGTAAACCGCGACACGGCCATGGAGATCCTGGAAACCTCTCGAAACACGGTGGACCTGGAGTTGAGCGGTTCGGGCGCCTTGATCCGGTCGATCCGACCGGATCAGGTCAAGGTAAGACTGGATTTGAGCGGGGCGGTCCCGGGGACCAACGCCTTCGCCGTCACTTCCGAGAACGTGTCATTACCGCCCGGCATCCTGCTGAAGAACATCCGGCCGGCTACGGTGGAGGTCTCGCTGGACGTTCTCATCCGCAAGGAACTGCCTGTCCAGGTGGACTGGGCGGGGCGACTCCCCGAAGGCCGGATCATTACGGAAGCCAAGCTGGACCCGCAAAGAGTCCAGGTCAGCGGGGTGAAGCAGGCGCTGGAGAGAATCACGACCCTCTACACAGAAAAGGTCCCGGTGGACCACATCGAGAAGTCAGGTTCCATCTCGGTCAGGCTGGCCCTGAATTCCCCTTCCCTCAAGATGGCCGGGGGTTCCAGGGAGAAAATCGCGGTGGATTTCATTGTGAAGGAGCGGGTCCTGGAACCGTAAGCCCTCCGAGGGTCGACACGTTCCCCTGATCCCCTGTCCGCCGAATTCCTTCCCCTCTTCGAAAACGGAGGAACCATTCATGGCATTGAAATGGACCTATGAGGAATTGAAAAAGGGATTGAAGGAATTGGAGAGGCTGGAGGTCAAACGGCGACGGGCTGAAGAGCGGTTGAAGACCGAGAAGGCTTACCTTGAACAACTCTTTGAGAGCGCCCAGGTGGCGATTGTGGTGACGGACAATAAGGGGAGAGTCATACGAGTCAACAGGGAGTTCACAAGACTGTTCGGCTACAAGAGAGAAGAAGTGATTGGACAGCCCATTGACGAATTGGTGGCTCTGCGCGGGTTTTGCAGTGAAGCCAGGTCCATTACAAGACAGGTGACAAAGGGCGGGCATGTCTCCTTGAAGACGCTGCGTTTCCGAAAAGACGGAACGCCGATCAACGTGTCGCTTCTTGCATCGCCGATCACGGTGGGTGACCGACAGGTGGCGGTCTATGGCATCTATCGTGACGAAACCGATCGGATACGCGCCGAGGATGCGCTTCGCGAGAGTGAGGAGTTCAATAGAAGTCTTCTCAATAACGCCCCCAGTCCCATCCTGGTCATCAACCCCGATACTTCGATACGATATGTGAATCCCGCAATGGAGGACATAACGGGTTTTCCCTCCCATGAACTCCTCGGGAAGAAGGCCCCCTATCCGTGGTGGACTGAGGAAACCAAGCACAAGACCCGAAAGGATTTCAGGGAGGTCATACAAAAAGGGGCACGGAGAGTCGAGGAGTTATTTCAGAGAAAGAGCGGAGAAACGTTCTGGGTGGATATGATTTCCACCCCTGTCAGGCAGAACGGGAAGGTCAAGTATATACTGTCCAACTGGCTGGAGACCACACAGCGCAAAGAGGCGGAGGTTGCCTTGCTCGACAGCGAGAGGCGGTATCGCGCGGTTGTGGAAGATATGCCGGCCATGATCTGCCGCTTTATCCCCGATGGCAGAATAACCTTCGTCAACCGTGCATTCTGTGATGATCTTGGCAGAAGGAAGGACGAGGTCCTGGGCCAGGACTTCTTTGAGGTGGTTGCATGGGAAGACAGGGAGGATGCGAGAAAGCGTTTCTGGTCTCTGAACAAGAGGAGGTTCGCCGCGATATCGGAACGTCGAGCGATCGCACAGGACGGAAGCATACGCTGGCACCAATGGATCGATCGGGCCCTGTTCGATGGAGAAGGGCAGGTGATCGAATATCAGTCTCTCGGAAGAGACATCACCGGGGAAAAGCTGGTGAGAGATGAAAGGGCCAGGCTTGAGAAACAACTCAGGCAGGCTCAGAAGATGGAATCCATCGGCGCCCTGGCGAGAGGGATTGCCCACGACTTCAACAACATCCTCTGGGCCGTGGCGGGCAACATCGAGTTTGGGCTGATCAATCTGCCTGGAAGGTCGCCCACCGCTCGGGAGGCATTGGAGGAGGCGCTCAAGTCCTGTGAGCGTGCAAAGGACCTGGTCCGCCAGATCATGACCTTCAGTCGTGATGAGGACAGGGAGTTGAAGCCTGTGGAGCTTGGCCCCATCATCAAGGAGACCTTGAAGTTTCTCAGGTCCACCCTGCCCACTTCTATCGAGATACGGCATCAGGTGGAGGAGAAGGCAGGGTTGGTGAATGCCGATCCCACACAGATCTACCAGGTCCTGATGAATCTGTGCGTCAATGCGGAGTTTGCCATGCGTGAAAACGGAGGGACCCTGGATGTCGTCCTCGAGAAGATCCATCTTGAGAAGAAGGTCGAGGCATTCGACGCTGATCTTCATCCGGGTGCCTACATCAGGCTGGCTGTGAAGGACAGCGGCCATGGTATCAAACCTGAAATCATGGAAAAGATCTTTGATCCCTATTTCACGACCAAGATGAAGCGCGAGGGCACCGGGTTGGGGTTGTCCGTGGTTCACGGGATTGTGAAGGGCCATAAAGGCGGGATCGTCGTTGAGAGCTCACCCGGAAAAGGCAGTCAATTCTATGTGTATCTTCCCGTGGTGGAGAAGCCGGATGGAGCGTGAATAGCCGGTGGAGGGAGGATGGGCAACGTTTGACCCTGCGTCAGGGCGACAGGAGAGGCCCTCAGAAAGGCATTTTACGGAAGATCTGGCCGATGCCGGAATCGGCCAGATCGGCCGCAGTGAGCCATTTGGCCCCCCTTTGGAAAAAGACGGGGGCGTTCAGGATGTTCTCCGAAAGGGATCGCTGGGTTTCCTGGAAACTGTCCTTCCAGACGATCTCTCCCGTGTGGACGTCCATGAGATAAAGATAAAACCCCACAGAGGCCGGGCTCTCCACCCCCATGGATCCGCCCACCCTCTCCCGAAAGCGCCAGACAATGCCCGCCATGATGTGATTCACGCCTAATGCATGGCCCGTCTTCTGCGCCAGCATAAGGGGGGTGTCCTTGGCCTCATCCTTGGGGACGTCCATATAGGCTGCGAGCACCTTCAGAGAGGGAACCACCCTCTCGTAGTATCTCTTTTCAAGGGCGCTCTGGACGAGTCTGGTGAGAACCTGATCGGCATCGGGTTCCATGTCCTCCATGCCTATGACCAG
>JAFGPH010000436.1 GCA_016926135.1 Deltaproteobacteria bacterium | reverse complement strand
TTGTAATGATCTTTCGCTCGATCCAATAGTAAACTACATGGCGGCTGACATCAAACTTTTTGGCTATCTCGGTGACTGTGAGTTCTTTAGGGTCCTTGAAACTTGGCTTTTGTATACGATGCTTGTATCGGATCCAACGGATGATGTTAGGTGTGAACGTGCTGCCATTGGCACTCTTGATTTTTTCCTGATTAAAGGTGGAAGCAATCTGCGCATCGGTATTATTTTTAATCAACATCCTGATTCTTTCAACAATTTCTTTAGGATAGCGTATTTTATCCGCATAATTGGGGGGAGTGATGATGGGGATGTCTTCTACGAGGCCCCCTTGCCAGCGGACATGCAGGACTACCTGCTTGGGGGTGGGAAGATTTTCTATGGTGATATCTTTGATGAGCAGGCGCAGAATGCGTTTGCGGTCTTTGGCCTTGGTGGTAGGGGCTTTCCAGAGTCTCGGCAGATCACGGGCCAGGGTTCGAAGTTCGGCCTTTTGCTCATCTGTCACTGCGATTCCTTCCTGACGCTGGTGCTGGGAAAATATCTCCTTGGTCTCTTCAAGCTTGGTCAATGCCTTGTTCCAGCGCCTTTCCAATGTGGCGGCCACCAAGCGATTGGCGGGATCGACCTCCTCGTAACGGCGTTGGGCAAGGTGCGCTTCGTACTGTGCCCTTTCGATTTTCATTTGCCACTGTGTGTCGATGGAATTTTGCCTTTTTTGCAGTTCCTCCATAGCCTTGATGGCGATTTCAATCTGCTTGGGTCGGATGATCTCAAGCACACGGCTTATGACAGACTGGTCTACGAGATCACAACGAAGATGCAGACACCCATACGAGGAGAGCGCCTCGCGGCGGCGCCAGTTGCACTCATAGGTGGGATAGATCCCTCCGTTTCCTTTGTATCGCACGGTAATGCGCCTGCCGCAGTGGCCGCAGAGAAGCAGCCCCTGAAGGAGCGCCAAGCCCTCTCTGGCCGCTCCGCCAAGCAGCGTCTCATCCGCGTTGGTGCGGTTACGCTCCAGGAGTTGTTGGTTTTGCATGAAGTCTTCCCAGGAGATATACCCTTCATGGTGATCCTGGATCAAAACGGTCCAATCAGAGATAGGCATCTTTTTGACCCTGGAGAAAAGGGCGCCCTCAGGTGTGATCTCCTTGATGGATTGATACCGACCATGGACATAGGCGCCGGCATAGACGGGGTTTTTGAGCACTCCGAGGACACGACTGCCGGTAAGGCGACCCCAAATCAAGCGACCATTCCAGACGCCCCCATAGGCCCTCTTGGGAAACTGAAGGCCGGCTTTGGAAAAGCAGTGTGCTACTCCGTAAGCACTGCCTTTGCGGCGGAAGGAATCGAAGAGGAAGTGCACGGCATGTTGGACTTGGCTGTCAGGATCGAAAACAATGCGGCCATCCTCATCGTGGACAAAATCCACCGGCAAGGGAGATCTGAGATCCCCTTTCTGCGCCTTGTTCCGTTTGCCTCCCTGGAGGCGAGCGCGCAGAAAGTGAAGCTCGGCATGGGACATGGTCCCCTTGAGCCCCAGCAAAAGTTGGTCGTTGAAGTCGGCCAGGTTGTAACTCCCGTCTTCGTCGATGATCACCGTGTCGGTGAAAGCACACAGCTCCAGCAAACGATGCCAGTCGGCCGAGGAGCGGGAGAGCCGGGAGGCTTCCAGGGAAAAGACCGCCCCGACTTTGCGCATGGAGACATCGGCTACCAGACGCTGAAAATCGCCTCTCCCGTTCGCCTGGGCTCCGGAGAGCCCCAGATCGCGATCCAAGATCAGGATCATCTCGGCCGGCCAGCCCAGGGCCATTGCCTTGTCCTTGAGCGCATACTGCCGTTCGGTGCTCTCCTGGTGATGGCGCACCTGGGCCATGGTGGACTGCCGGATGTAGATGTAAGCGGGTTTTTGCAGATGCGTTGGCTGGATTTTGGGAATCATGATTCGCCTCCTTGGCCGTCAATGGGCCCTGACTGTTTTTCAGGGCCTCTTCGAGCATATTGGCAAAGAGAATGGCAATCTCTTCGACATTGACTCGATGCATTGCAGTCACGTTGGCCTCGGAGGCTGCAAGGAGGGGCTCGGACTAAAGCTTCTCCCTGCGCCGCAGGAGTTCGCGATTGATCTCGCAAAGCTCCTCCAGAATTAATTTTATCTTGCGGAAATTCTCTAGATGCTCTTGCACTTTTTCCAAATACTCTTGGGGAACATAGTCCATTTCGGGCCTTCTCCCCGGTTTGCTGACAGAAAGGTAGTACTTGGGCCCGTGGCCTCGGCCCTGGGCGCAGTTGCACCCGGGCTTTCCACAGCGCTTGTAGCGCTCGATGAGGGAACCCCGCAGTACGGCTGTCAAGTCGGGCAGGCTCCGCATGAGCGTTTTTTGCCTTCGCCGGAGAGATTTTGAAGGTTTGTCTGCCATGTTTACCCGACCAGTTATAAGACTGGTCTGATTTTAGCGGAATCCAGTTCACTTGTCAACCCCTTTTTTTGCATTATCAAGGGAGCGGACAAGATCTCGCAAAGCAGAGAGGCAATGGAAATCCAAAAAGGTGTTTTTCTTGGGTTCCTCATCTCCTTGGTCGGTCCACTGCCGAGGAATCGCAAAGGTGCCCATCGGAGTTCCCTGCAGGAGCAGGGTATCGATTCCAGATACGCGACGGGTCTTGAGGATAGGGAAATGCCGGCCGCGCAGAGGGTGAAAAGGATGGGTGATCTCCGCCCATCCCAAAGGGGTGCTGCAGTAATGTGCTTTTGACTTTAACCGTTCCTGTTGTGATGGATCGCATCGTATCCCAGAGCATGAATCTGGTTCTGGAAGGGATATTCGATGCGGACTTTACTGCCTCGAATTTTGGGTTTCGCAGAGGCAGGAGCCAGCACCGAACCATTAAACATGTTCGGGCTATCGTGAGGAAGGGTCATGAATGGGGTGCATCCATTGACTTGAAGAGCTTCTTCGATGAAATCCCACACGGACTCATCCTGAAACTCATCCGCAGGAAGATTGCAGATGAGGCGTTTGTGACGCTGATCGCGAGAGCGTTAAAAGCGGGGGTGATTGTGGATGGGCAACTGGAGAAGACAACGAAGGGGTGTCCCCAGGGCTCCCCAGTTTCTCCGATGCTATCGAACATCGTTTTAAACGAACTGGACCAGGAGTTGGAAAGAAGAGGCCATCGCTATTGCCGGTGGGCGGATGACTTTCTGATCTTGCTGAAATCGGAGAGGGCCGCGAACCGAGTCATGGAGGGGATCGTGAAATACCTGGAGGAGGAGTTGAACCTCCCGGTGAACAAAGAGAAAAGCGTGGTGTCGGAGATCAAGAACGTCCCTTTTCTCGGGTTTCAAATCCTGCGGGGAAAGATCCGTGTGAGTGAGAAAGCACGGCACAAATTCAAGGATAAGATCCGAGAATTAACTCGAAGGAATACCCCCCTGTCCATGTACCAGAACATCCAGGAACTCAACCGATACCTTCAGGGTTGGGTTGGGTACTTTGGGATCCAAGAATTCAAGAAGCTATTCGGGGATCTCGATGGATGGATCAGGAGTCGGATGAGGGCCATGCAACTAAAGAAATGGAAGAATCCGCGGAAGTTTCAGCGGATGATGATCCACTCCGGTTTCAAGGCCCAAGAAGCGCATAAGGTCTGGATCAGAATGATCAAATGGCAATCGGTCCACCGCAGGGCGGTGCGCTTTGTCATGAACCTGCAATGGTTCAGAGAGCAGGGGCTAATTTTCTTGAATGACTTTACCAAGCGACCTCTTGAACTATCGCTGTTCAGTCGCTAATCGAGGAGCGGCTTACCTGGCCGGTACGAGCCGTTCTGTCGGGAGGGGGTGGCCGATGAGGCCACTTCCTACCCGGATTGACAGATACATTATCTCACATTTCTTTCCTATTCAACAATAATTGACCTGTCCCCTATTTTCTTCTCCGTCCTCCTCGCAAAGAATCGATTTATATCGGTTTTGGAAGAGATGCCCGTATCGGGGATGCCGTCGATTGAATCTCACTGCGTAGCCGGTTAGAAGTCTGCGCATAATCAATGCGATCGGCATGGTTCCAGTGCGAAGAAGCAGATGCACGTGATTAGTCATCAGCGCCCACGCGTAACAGGGCGTGACTGTTTCCTGAAGCAGCTTTGAGAGCCGTTCAAGAAAATCTTCCCGGTCTTTATCATCCTCGAAAATCCCTTTCTGTTCGATTTCTCGGATGAGAATATGGTGCAACGCGCCGGGTGCATCAATACGGGCTTGACGTGCCATGCGTTTTTAGTAACGCTTTCGCGCCTACTTGCCAACAAAGAAACAACGTCCCAGTCTCCACACGGCTTCTATGGCAACAAAGCCAGCCTTGTTCCCTTCGTTTTCAACCATTACGAGGATCGGCTTTTTCCCTTTTGCACCTCGTCCTCTCATGCCCGGCGTTTTTCCACCGATATAGGCGTCGTCCAATTCAATGAGC
>JAFGPH010000435.1 GCA_016926135.1 Deltaproteobacteria bacterium | reverse complement strand
TGAAGATCTGAAGAAAATGTACCGCACGGTGATGGAAGACCACTTTCCCCCGAAGATTACCATCTCTTTCGGGGATCAGGTGATGGTTTACAGAAAGAGGGTGTGGAAGCTGCCTGACGAGAAGAGCAAAGAGCTGATCGAGAAAGGGCTTCGCTATGGGGAGAACCCGGGACAGGAAGCCGCCCTCTACGAGCTTGTAAACGGGAACCTGGTGCTGGGAGAATGCCAGTTCATCGAAGCGGGGAAGGGCCTGGTTTCGGCCATCACCGAAAAGGACATGATCCAGGAAGGCAAACACCCCGGGAAGATCAACCTCACGGATGTGGACAACTCTCTCAACATCATGAAGTATCTCATGGAAAGACCGCTTGCAGTGATCGTAAAGCACAACAACCCCTGCGGCGTGGCCTATGGACAGAGCCTTGCCGAGGCGTATGAGAAGGCCAACGCGGCTGACAGGATCGCGGCCTTTGGAGGCGCCGTTGCCTTCAATCGGCCGGTTGATCGCCCAACGGCCGAGCTGATTGCCAAAAATTACCTGGAAGTGGTTGCCGCACCGGATTACGAAGAGGGGACCATCCCGATCCTGGCAAAGAGGGCGAACCTGCGTATCATTCGGGTAAAGAAAATCGATCAACTCGCCGGCTATGCCGGCGCCCGATTCGTGGATTTCAAGAGCCTCATCGACGGAGGCATCATCGTGCAGCAGTCCCCGCTGAATCGTATCCGTTCGCCGAAGGACTTCACCCTTGCGACCTGTGAATACCAGGGCAGGACCTACACCGTTGCGAGACGGCCCAGCGATGAGGAGTACGCGGATATGCTCTTTGGCTGGCAGGTCGAGCAGGGGGTCAGTTCCAATTCCGTGATCTACGTCAAGGACGGGGTGACGGTGGGGATCGGCACCGGCGAGCAGGACAGGGTGGGCGTGGCGGAGATCGCCGTTTTCAAAGCCTATACGAAATACGCGGACTGGCTGTGCTTCACGCGATACGGCCTGCCCTACAAAGAAATGGAACTCAAGGTGAAGGCCGGGGAAAAGGATCGGGCCGTCCTGGACGAAATCGACCGGGAGACGAGAGAGGCCAAGGGCGGGCTCATCGGGGCCACCATGGTGTCGGATGCGTTCTTCCCCTTCAGGGACGGCGTGGATACGGGGATCAAGCAGGGGATCAGGGCCGTTGTGCAGCCCGGCGGCTCCATGAGGGACTTTGAGGCCATCGAGGCCTGCAACGAGGCGGACCCTCAGGTGACCATGGTGTTCACGGGACAGAGGGCCTTTAAGCATTGAGCCATGAACCCCAAGGCACGCGGACGGACATAGACAAACAGCTCCGCGCCATGCGGGGCTGTTTCCTTTCCCGCCCTTCGTGCAGTGGAATGTCCGCGGTCCTGTAAGGGGTCTGCTGGCGGTCAGGACAAATCGGCCACCGTGCCTGCTTCCCGGGGCCGATTCTTTGTCAGGCCTCCTTTGGCTCCAGGTAGGCCTCGTTGGCGGCGGTAAGGTAGCCCTCATAGGCGATCAAATCCGGATGATCGTCGAAGGTCTCCCACCCTTTCACGTCCACACCTCTTTCTTCGATGTCTCTGAGGCTGAAAACGCGAAGAAAAGTGACGGGCTGGCCTTCTTGCAAGGTGCCTTCCGTCTCCACACACCTCATCTCTCTGGCGAGGGTGTCCACATCAATCTGGTGTTGATTGACGAGATGACCCCATGCCGCGCCGTAGATTTCCTTGAAAGGCTTCTTTTTGAAAAACCACATCATTCCCTCCTGAGCGAAAAAAGCGTATAGTTATCATTCGCTAACATACTATCATGATTTCTTCCAAAGTCAAGCAAGAAAGCTTCACGGCGACCTGGACGACCACCCCCCAAGGCCCGCTCAACTGCGGCGCTCTTCAATCATGAGGGCCGTGGGGGGGTGGTCTCTCAGGACCGCAACTCATGGTATCGGGATATGCTAGGGTGTTTGTGAAGCCGGAGGCTATAAGGATTTTACCTGTCTTTCGGTTCCCGAAACTTCGGGCACGAAGAGGGGGCTCCTTTCCCAGTCTCTATGTTCTTCCTGGAAGGATTTGAGGAAAGATCTTCCCTTCTTGTTTCTGAGGTCATAGATGCTGTGCCTCAGGATCGTCACAGGAAGCCCGCCTTTCAGGTTGATGGTGATGTCGTACCTGCTGAAGTCCGTGACGATACCCCTGATGGTCTCCCCTTCCAGCAGGGTGAAGAGGAGAACCTCCCTGTCTATCATGAGGGGGTAGAGAGACTTGTTTTTGACGAAGAAACGTTTGCCTGGGGCCAGGATGGGATCGAGACGCAGGGCGGCGATTTTCTTGTCCGTCTTGATGAGTGGGCCCACCTGTTCAGACCATTCTGCGGGAAAAAGGAATTTGACCTGGATTTTCTGCAGCTCTTCCTTGCCACCTGCCCCCGGATCGAGGGTCATATCCCATTTGCGGTTCTCGGTGATCGCGGCCGTCAGGGTGCGACTTCCGTGCAGGCGGAACTCCCAAGGCTTCCCTGAGACCATGGCCTGTTCAAAGACGGAGACCTCGTAGTTCGTGTCCAGATACTCTCTCAACCCTTGGAGAATTCCCATTTTCAGATCCTTTCGAAACCTCAAATATCGGATTGTCTCGTGGCGGGGTTTACTTCCCATTACGGCCCACGGGGACCCGGCCAGTCAGGACAGATCCGCGCAGAGAACCTCCCCTATTCTCCTGCCCAGGAAGTCCTCACCGAAGGCCTTGAACCGTTCCGGATCGTCCGTCGTGTAGAAGGTGCGATTCCCGTTCCGTGGCAGCCTCACCTCGATCTCGGGATGTCGGATGAGGTAATCGGCAAGCTTGTCTGCTGCGATGGCCGGGGCATCCAGGACGCGGCAGTTTTTTCCCATGATCCTTTCAATGTCCCGTTTCAGAAAGGGGTAATGGGTACAGCCCAGAATCAGGGTGTCGACAGCGTTGTTCTTTATAGGACGGACATACTTCTTCAGGATGGAATGGGTCTCCGGCTTTCCGACCCACCCCTCCTCCACCAGGGGGACCAGCAACGGGCAGGCCCTTCCAAAGACCTTCAATTCGGGTCTAAGTTTGTGCAGTTCCTGCTTGTATACCCCGGACTCGATTGTCGCCCGAGTCCCGATCACCGCGATCCGCCCATGGCGGCTGGCCTCCACGGCGGCCTCCGCCAGGGGGATCACCACGCCAAGGACGCGCTTGTCAGGCTGGTAGACGGGCAGCCACTCCTGTTGGACCTTCCGCAGGGCCTTGGCGGAGGCGGTGTTACAGGCCAGGATGATGAGGACAGCGCCCTGCCCGAAAAGAAACTCCACTGCCTGGCGTGTGTATTCGTAGACCACCTTGAGTGACTTGTTGCCATAAGGCGCACGCGCGCTGTCACCCAGGTAGACATAGTCATAGTCCGGGAGTCTCTCCAGAAAGGCCTTGAGGACCGTCAACCCGCCGTATCCTGAATCAAAGACACCAATCATAATCTACCACAGGAACCACTCCGAGGCCTGGTTCTTGATTCCTTCATCCATAGAGGACTTCCCCTTCTTCCATCACTTCCTGAATGAAAAAGTCCTTCATGGCAAGCCTGTCTTCGATTTCATTGCGGGTGTAAACCAAAGGTGAAACCGAGGCTCTCCTGCTTCGATCCCTCACCAGGCGTTTGACCTCCATCCACCTTTCCAGAGGAGGCTTTTCCGTATCCTTGATAATAAGAAGGTCGATATCGCTGTCTTCGTCCGCTTTGCCATTGGCATACGAGCCAAAGAGGATGATCTTATGGGGAGAATAACCGCTGACGATCCTCCGGACGATGGGTTGCACCACTTCCCGGATTTGAGAGCTTTCATTCATGGCTTACACCTTAAGAAGGCCCTCCATGCTATCAGAACAAAACGGGCATTTGCTGCAGCGTGCAACCTGGAGCATAGGTCAAAGAGGCTACTCTAAGGTACTTCTATCTTGTTAATATGTCAATAAAAGATGAACCTGAAACGGGCATCATCGGAAACCAAAGTCACACTGAGAAGATAAAGGAAAGGGTTATTGAAACAGGCCGAGTTGTCTATGTGTCTTGCCCCTGTGTTTTCCCTTTGACCGCTCCAACGCTGCCGTCAGTTCCTTGGGGATGAGTTTCAGAAATGGCGAGGGTCCCGCCTCCAGGGGTCTTCCGTTGAGGGTGCGACGCCTCGCGTGAGAGAGGATGAGCAGGCGTCGGGCCCTGGTCATTCCCACATAGAGGAGCCTTTTTTCCTCCTCGTCATCCCGGTCACCGAAAAGGGCGCAGGGGAGAAGTTGGTCTTCACAGCCGGTGATAAAGACCACAGGCCACTCCAGCCCCTTGGCAGCGTGAAGGGACATGAGGGCCACCCGATCCCCCAGAAGGGTCTCATGGTCGATACCCCGATCCAGGGAGAGCAGGTCCAGGAAGGCACACAGATCCCCCTGAAAGCTCGCGGCCAGATCCCTCAAGCGCCGGAGGGCCTCTTCCGCCTGCCCGTCGGAAAGATCGAACCCGTGGAGGGCAATCGCCTGCTCCAGGGTCTCCCTCACCGGACTCTCGGCCTTACATCCCGTGAGAATCGATGGACCGTCGTGATCCTGAGCCTTTGGAAGCGCAAGGTAGGCATCCCGATAGTGGGGCTTATCAGGGTATCTGAGTGCCTGGAGAAAACGCCAGAGGACGTTGACCGGGTACCGTGCGACAAGGGGCTTTTCTCCTGATCGCACGTAAGGAATCCCCGACCTGGAAAAGGCCTTTTCCAGTGCATCCCCCTGGGCGTTGAGGCGAAAAAGGACGGCCACATCCCCGAACCCGAGTCCCTGGCCCTCCTCGTGGGAAGCCACCCTTCCGCTGTCCAGGGAAAAGTATGAGATGCCGCCGATAATGCGCTCGATCTCTGCGACGATCATCTCCGACTCTTCTGCGGCGCTCCGGCACGGGGCGACGAGTATGGGTTCTCCGGGACCGTTATGCCCCTTCAATGATTCGGCCTTCTGAAGGATCGCTGCGGCGCTGTCCAGGATTGCCTGGGTGGAGCGGTAGTTGCGCGAGAGAACGATTTCACGGGCTCCGGGGAAGTCTTCGCCGAAATGGAGGAAGTTGCTCACGTCGGAGCCGCGAAATCCATAAATCGCCTGGTCCGGGTCGCCGATGGCGGAAAGATGAACGGTGCAGGGTGCAGGGTGCATGGTGCATGGAGAGGAGCGACCCGAACCAACTATGGCCTTCAGGATCTCCGCCTGGCCTGCATTGGTGTCCTGGTACTCATCCACGAAGATCCAGGGAAACCTCTGTCCGTGCCGTGCCGCCACTTCTTGGTGCTCCCGATACAGTCTCAGGGTTTCGACCTCCAGGTCGTCCGTGTCGAGCATCCCCAGGTTTCTGAGTCTTTGCTGGTATTCCCGGAAAAGGGGCAGGAGTGCTACGAGGGACTGGCCTGTGATGCCGAAAAGGGATGCCCTCTTGAGAACGGACAGGTTCTTCAGGAACTCCGCACCGCGTCGTCTCCCCCCTTTGGTTTCTGAGACGACCTGCCGGGCGAGAAGGGATGCGTCCGCCTCGGGGCATACGGAAAATGCCTCCGGGAGATCCAAACGATTCCCTTCCTGCCTGAGGAGGTCCAGACAGAGGCTGTGAAAGGTGGATACCCTGACCATGGGAGACAGGCCGGACAAGAGGACGGCAAGCCTGTTCTTCATCTCCCTCGCGGCCTTGTTCGTGAAGGTGAGGGCCAGAACCTGTCCGGATTGGGCCTGGCCGGTGCGAATCAGGTGGGCGATACGATGGGTGAGGGTCAGGGTCTTTCCCGTGCCGGGACCGGCGAGGATGAGCAGGTGACCCCCTTCGTGGAGCACGGCTTTCTTCTGTTCGGGATTCAGGGGGGCCAGGATGGGATCAGCAGCGTCGGGTTTCACCCTCCGCCTGGAAGGTGAGGTCCCTGACGATACCGGTGCAGGGGCCATGGGGCTTCTCTTCCTGGCCTTCGGAACGGAGCCTGGAGGCTTGAACAGAGAGCCCTGTCCTGCAACGGCCTTCTTCTCCCCCTCATGGAAAAGGCGGATCACGCCGTATTCTCCATCATATCCTTCTTCCCGGATAACCTGATTTCGCCGCATCCGGCCGATCGCCTCAGCAAGGAGAGGCCCGCCGGCAGCCCGGACCTCCTCAAGAGCACAATCCATCAGGATGGGGAGCTCCGGCCCCAGCCTCTCCAACAGGTCTTCGTAAGCGGTCAGGACCTTCGATGTGGCAGGGCCGCAGGAAAGGATCTCTGAAAGGATCTCGGGCAGGGGGATCAGGCTGAAGAAGTCTTTGGTGAGTCGCGGTTCCTTCCGGTCTCCCAGTTCATGCACCCTGTGGAGGACGCCCACGGTGAGAGGCTTACCGCAACGCGGACAGATCCCCCGGTAGTTCCTTGTTTCGTCGGGTTTGTATCGCACCCCGCATTTTCGGTGGCCGTCCAGGTGGTATTTGCCCTCTTCGGGAAAAAACTCTATGGTGCCCAGGAATCCGTCACCCGTGCTCATGGCCTCTACAACAGGGGCGTAACCCAAGGTCGTATCGAAAAGATTGGCCTCCCTCCCGAGTTTGGCGGGAGAGTGGGCATCGGAATTGGAGACGAGCAAATACCCATCAATGGCCGAGAGGCAGCGGTTCATGGGTGGGTCGGAAGAAAGCCCTGTTTCCAGGGCATGGATGTGGGGCGTCAGATCGCCGAAGCACTCCTCAATGGTGTCAAAGCCGGACTTGGAGCCAAAAAGCGAAAACCAAGGGGTCCAAATGTGGGCCGGGATGAAGAAGGCCCGCTCATCGGCCTCCAGAACGATTTCCAGAAGGTTCCTGGAATCCAGACCCAGAATCGGCCTGCCGTCGGAGGTGATGTTCCCAACGCGGGCCAGGGCTCGATTCAGTCGCTCTACGGCTTCAAAGTCGGGCATGAGGATGAGGTGGTGGATCTTCCTGGTCTTCTCGCCGCGTTTGTAGATGCAGCTGATCTCGCCGGAGAGGATGAACCGGGTGAGGCTGCGGCAGGCGTTGGGGACCTCCTTGCCCACTTCCCGTTCCAGTTCAGGCCTCAGCCGGAAAAGCCCCTCCTCCGCATCGACGAGACGCTCCTTCAACTCCGCCACCCAGCCGGGGTGGGTGAAGTCGCCCGTCCCGATCAGGCTGATCCCCTTTTTCTGAGCCCACAGGGAGAGTCGCTCCGGCATCAGGTCGCGGGATGTGGCCCTGGAGAAATGGGAATGGATGTGGAGATCGGCGATGAATTTCATAAGAACACTGGATATGACCAACGCCGGAATAAGTCAAACCCAAAACCGGGGTTCATGCCGTCTCCTCCGCTTGCGTTGGGAGGGGTGAAACTTGAAGTTGGGAATGGCTCGTTCAGGCCCGGGCATTCACCAGCCAGTGACGGGCATGGACGGATTTCAGGGTTGGCGACCCGACTCTACGGAAGTCATGGCGATCTCCCACTCCATGCCGTCTGCGTTGCCGCGTGCCTCATCGGACTTTCTGAGGATCTCCTCCGGCGTCAAGGCACAGATCGAGGGGAGATCAATCCCCATGGAACACATGACGAATAGACCCAGTGCCGCCAGGCATTTCTTGCAGGATCCCGGTTTCATCTTTCCCCTCCTTTACGATTGCGCTTTTGCATGTCGTCTCGAAATGGCGCCTTCTCATGCATGACCCAGGGCATTCACGATATTCTGTTTTGCCGCCCCGCGCGCCGGGGTGATGGCAGCCAACAGGGAAAGGACAATAAGGCAGAGCCCAAGCAGGGCCAAGGTGTCGGGCACGAAGGTCACCGTCAAGGGGACCGGGTTCGAAACGCCCGGCGGCGTATAGGTCGGACGGATGCCTCGAATGATGGCCCACACGCATGTGTGAAGCGCGACCCCAATGAGACTACCGAGAAGGCCTAATATGCCGCCCTCCATGGCAAAGAGAAAAGACACCCCCCTTCGCTTGAGTCCAAGGGCCCTCAAGGTCCCGATCTCCCTCGTTCTCTCCATCACAGCCATGCCCATGGTATTGACGGTGCTCATGACCACGATGACGAGGACGATGCAGAAGATGAAGAGAAACATCATGTCGATCATTCCCCGGACCTTGGAATAGAACAGGGACAGCTCCTTCCATGTCTTGATCTCACAGGCGATGCCGGCACCAGCGAGCTTGCCCATAAGCAGGGTGCGCATCTTCTCGGTTTTCTCCGTATCATCCAGGAGCACCACCATCCTGTCGGCCTTCTCCGTATCCAGAAGGGACTGGGCAAAGCCGAAGGAAAGGCGCATATACTTGTCATTGGTGGCATCAGATCCCGTGTCATATACGCCGGATACCTGGACGTCCATTGCGTTCATCTGGCCGCTCAGCGTCGGCGCCATGACCACGCCATCGATCTCCGACTTGGAGAACATGTATTTTTCCGGGTCGAGTTTCCCTTTCTCCAACCAGCCAGCCTTGAAGATCGTGAGGTGACCGAGGCCCTCGCCTCGAATGGCCATGATCTTCAGCCCCGAGTACATGTTGCTGGCATACCCGTGAAAAAGCCTGATGGCGGCAAAACCCACGCCTATGGCGAGGAGGGTCACGAAGGAGCGGCGCTTGTTTCTCAAGATATTGCGCGAGGCGAGTCGTATCCATTTCATCATGACGGCGTACCTCCATTGACGATGCGTCCATCTTCCAGGCGCACGAGCCTCTTGGCCTGGTCGAGCAGGCGTTGATCGTGGGTCGAGAAGATAAAGGTGATGGCATCTTTTTCGTTCAGGTCATGCATGATGGAGATGATCATCCGGGCTGTTTCGGAATCCAGGTTGGCTGTGGGTTCATCGGCAATCACCAGGGAAGGACTATTTACGAGGGCCCGCGCTATGGCGAAGCGCTGTTGCTGTCCTCCGGACATTTTGGCAGGGCGGTGGTGGATGAACTCGGTGAGGCCCAGCTCCTCCAGTCGATCCTGGGCCTTGTCCCTCGCTTCCCTGCCGGAGATTCCCTGGATCTGGAGAGGGAGCATGACGTTTTCCAGGGCAGAGAGGACAGGCACGAGATTAAAGCCCTGAAATATGTATCCGATCGTTCTATTGCGGAGTTTGCTCCTGCGGTTGTCCGAGAGGGAACGCAGATCGGTTCCGGCTATGGTTATGCTTCCTCCAGTGGGCTCATCGATGGCGCCGATCAGGTTCAGCAGCGTGGTCTTTCCTGAGCCCGAGGGTCCCCAGATGGCCACAAACTCGGCCCGATCAATGACAAGATCGATTCCCCGCAGGGCATGCACGAGCGTTTCCCCCAGGGCATAGTCCTTTTTCACCTCTTCCATTTCTATGAGCGACATCTCTTCCCTCCTTCCCGAGCGCTTGCGACCTTTGCAGGGTATGGCCGGAGCCTTTGCCGGGTCGTTGTTCTTTTCATTTCATTGTCCTCACTCGTGGAACATTCATCATGAGGCCATTGTATTGGCAGAACGCGACCGATGAAACGAAGAGGCGACAAAATGACGAGATCGGGGAATGAAGGGTATTATGCAGGGTTGAAGTGGTATTGGGGAGAAGAGAGCCGGGAAGGAGATGGGAACGCGGTTCCTGCTAGTCAATCAGAATCAGGCTCTGGTCCTTCAGGCCGTGCAACACGGCCGCCGATACGCTTCCCAGGAGCATCCGCTTGATGCGGGAAAGCCCCCTCTTGCCCATGACGATCGTGCCGTAGCCCCCCGCCTCGATCTCGCGGAGAAGGGCTTCCCCCACCTTGCCCTCGGGGGGCAGGAGGCGGAGCCTGACATGCTTCCTCCAGCCCAGGATTTTCCGGAATTCTTCCCACCGCCTCTCTGCCTCGTCGGTCCTCCCCTGCAGGACGTGGACATAATCCACGCTGAAGGTGGGGTTTCTGAGTAAGGAGTGGGTGAGAAGACGCAGCACGAGAAGGGTTGTCGGAGAAAGATCCACAGGAACGATGACCCTGGACCAACGGGAGTTGAGGCCGAGCAGGCCGACGACTTTGCCTCTTAGTCTGTAGAGGAATCGTTCCCGCCAGGGTTCCGAACGGTTACGTGCCAGAAGGATGGCACCGTATCCTTCCCTGTCAACATCGAAGCAAAGGGTCTCGTCCAGGGGATCCTGGGTCCCTATGGTGCGGTAATGCAGGCTCCCGCCTCCGTACCCGCGCCTCTGCCACATGTCCGTACTCCACAGAACAAGTTCGTCCCTAATCGCACCGATTCCGGAGGCGTTCTCCTCCGACATGAGAAAGACAATGGTTGTGGAGATGCCATGCCTTTCAGGTATCATGAGAGGCATGGTGGCCTTCAGGGCTTCCGCATCGCGCTCATCCGCTACAACCCAGAGACCATTGAACATATCCCTGGTGAGAAGCCGCTGTTCGAGATCGATTCTCTCCCGGAGCCATGCGGGCCATCGCACGCAGTTGAATCCCCGATCCAGGATGACTCTCTTGAGGCAGGTATTACAGTTGACACAGACCGTCACCCTTTCATGCCTTTGCGCCTTCCGAATCCATTCCATATCCGTCCGGAGCACCCTGCCCAGTCCGATCAGGGGCGCCACACCCTCGCTCAATGCCCTTTCCGCGATCCTGGGGATCAGAATCCTACCCGACAGGACCGTAGGGACGCCCACCTGCCTTGCGAGGGCGGCCGTATCCTCACGGAGGTAGGCGGGCCTGGCCATGCGTTTCCTCACTTCCGGCAGGAACATGGAATTGTAGGTGCCCACACTGGGAGAGAGATAACCCACGCCCTCCTTCTCCAGGGCATTTGCAAAGGCGATGGCCTCGGGCAGATCAATCCCGTCGGGGACCCATTCCCGCAAAAGGAGGCGGAACCCTACCGGGAATCCCTCCGGCAAACGGCGTTTGACCTCCCGGAGGACCCGGAGGGGAAAGGCCGTTCTCATCTGAAGATCGTGCTCCCTGCCCACCGGCGGTTTGTGGGTGTACCCGGAAAGGAACTGTGTCAGGAGATACCCGGTGGCGCCATGGAGTTCCACCATGTCGAACCCGGACTCACAGGCCCTCCCCGCCGCCTCACCAAAGCACACCCGGATTCGTTCCTTGTCGTCCTCGGACATGGAGGTGTTCCAGGTGAGGAGACGCTGGATGAAGTCCTGGGTCAACCGGAACCGTCTCTCCAGGGGGAAGAACTCCATGAATTGCCTCAGGGACGAGACATTGAAGGCGAGGTGGTCGCCACGCAGTGGCTCCGGCATGAGGGGTTTGTCCGTCCTCGCAAAGCGTCCCGCATGATTGAGCTGAAGGCAGGCAAGTGCCCCCCGCTTTTTGATAGCGCGGGCCACCCTCGAAAGACCGGGAATGAAGTCGTCCCTGTCCGCCCTCAGGTTGTGGGAAGAGGCAATGCCGTCCCAGGCGACAGCCGCGTTGGCCACAACCACCATGGCCACACCGCTCGCAGCAAGGGAAGCGTAATGCTCCACGAGCATGTCGCTAACGCGCCCGTCCGGAAGGGCATATCCCGTGAACACCGGCAACGCGACCAGACGGTTCTTGAGGGTATGGGGCCCCAGTTGGAAGGGTTCAAACAGCATTCGGATTCTTCTCCATCCGGTCCCTCATCGGTCCAGTGGTGAAGGTTGACGGCTTCGCAAAAAGTCCTTCAGCGGCAATCCGTTCATAGTTCGATACCTTACCACGAACGGAAAATCAATCCCGTAAGATCCGCAAGGTGCATTCGCCCGAGAGCCAGTCCTGAGCCTGTCGAAGGGTATCGGAGGGTGAACAGGCCCTTTTGGGCGCAGCGCCCTTCAACGGAACCGGGTGCCAGGAATTCTCTTGACACCAATTAAACTAACAGTAAAATGTATAACAGATAGACATATTCATGATTTGGAGGCTGCCGTGTTCAAAAAGGTGAGGGAGGCGCGGATCTACGAGAATATTGTGGATCAGGTTCTCGAGGCCATTCTGAGAGGGGACCTCAAACCGGAGGCCAAACTTCCATCTGAAAACGAACTCGTGAAGATATTCGGAGTGAGTCGCGTGACCGTTCGGGAAGCCATCCGATACCTCGAACAGCTGGGTGTTCTGGAAGTCCGTCAGGGCAGTATGGGTGGGGCCTATATCAAACAAGTCGACCTTGGAGACATTGCCGGCCAGATGGCAAATGTGCTGAGGATGGCAAACGTGACGTTCCTTCACCTGGCCGAGGCAAGGGCCGTGCTGGAGCAGATGATTCTTGACAAGCTGATTCCCCCGGAGAGGGTCCAGGGCTGGGTGGCCAGGCTCCGTGATAGCGTGGAGATGGCAGAGGCGCATTTCCGGAAAAAAGAGAACAGGGAACGGATCGTTGCCAACTTCGGATTCCACGGACTCATTGCCGAGATGACCGAGAATCCGATTATCATCCTCATGCACAAAATTGTTGTGGACCTCTCCATCGAGTTTTTCGGGAATGTTGAGCCGTCTGCCCCCATGATTAAGAAGACGTTCCAGGCCCACAGGGAGATTGCCCGGTTGATCGAACAAGGGGGACTCCAGCAGGCCGCCACCTTGTGCGCGGAACATATCCGTGAGGTCAGCAAGCGAATCGTGGACAAATCAAAGAAGCAGTCGCTCCTGCGAAGCACGCCAGGCGGAAAGGATCCAGCATGAGCAAGCAGTTCTACATGATCCCGGAACTGAACCGGATGAGCCAGGAGGAGATCCGGCACTACCAGGAAGGGAAGCTGCGGGAGCAACTGAAATACTGCTATGAGAGGTCCGAATTCTACCGGGCAAAGTTCGATGCAATCGGTGCCCGGCCCGAAGATGTCAAGACCATGGAAGACCTGCGAAGGCTGCCCGTGTTCATGGTCAAGGACGATGAAAGGAAAAGCGCCCAGGAGTCCCTTCAACGCTACGGCCACCCTTTCGGCATGCACTTGTGCGCCCCCGTGGAAGACCTCTATCTGACCGGCACGACTTCAGGAACCACCGGGACTCCCACCTTCAGCTACAGCTTTACCGAAAAGGATATCAACTTCATCGGCCGGCAACTGGGGCACAGGCTTTCGCTGACCGGAGTGGGCAAGGGCGACCGGGTGGTTTTCTTCTTCGCCCTGGGCATCTATGCAACAACGATGACCCTCTGGGGACTTCGGGGTCTGGGAGCGCTCCCCATCGATATTGATGCGAGGGCCGGAACGGACATGCTGCTCCAGTTCATGGATTTGACCCGGCCCACGTATCTGGCCTGCACGCCTTCCTTGGCCGAGTTCCTCATCGAAAAGGCCCCGAACGCGCTGGGAAAGCAGGTCAAAGACTTCAGGCTGAAGGGGCTCTTGACCACGGGAGAAATCGGGATCGCGATCCCGGAGATCAAGAAAAGGCTGGAAACGAACTATGGATGCAGGGCCTACGACTACTGGTCGCCCTGTGGCAACTGCATGGGCATCTCGTGTGGCTCGGAGGACTACCACGGTCTTCATGCCGTAGCTCCTGATGTGTGCACCAGTTACGACGACCTGGTGGATCCGATCACCAAGGAACCCGTGGACGCGGATGTGGATGGCGCTGTCGGCGAAATGGTGCACACCTCCCTGGAGAGGGAGGCCTGCCCTGCGGTGAAATATGCCTACGGGGATGTGGTTCGGATTTTCACGAAGGAGTGCCCCGGGTGCGGATTCCGAGGGAAACGGGCGAAGCTGATTGGGCGGGCTGACGATATGCTCATTGTGAAGGGAGTCAATGTGTATCCGGCCGCTATTAAGGACATCGTGACGGGCTTTATCCCGGACGTCACGGGAGAAGTGAGAATTGTGCTGGATGCGCCGCCCCCGCGAATCATCCCCCCTCTCAAGTTGAAAGTCGAGCATGCCCTGCATATGGGGCGGCAAGACCTGCAGGACCTGGGCAAAAGGATCAAGGCGGCGCTGCACAATAAGATCAAAATCAGGCCCGAGATTCAATTCGTCCCGCCGGGGTCGTTGCCGAAGGAGACGAGAAAAACCCCGGTTTTCGAAAAAAGGTATGAAGGAAAATAGGAAGGACCGTCAACAGGCCCCGACCGGGGATCTTTGAAAGTGCGGATCGGAACTCCCACATGGGGCTTTCTGTTGCGTGGTGGATGAGGGCGCACAACAAGGACACTTTAGCCAATAAGGAGGGACTCATGAAAGGATGGAAAGCATTCAGGGTAACCACGGCCTTGGCCCTCAGTCTGGGCCTCGTATCGGTCGTTTCCTCTCCGTCAACTGCAAAGGAACTGCCTAAGCTTCTGAGCTGCACCACTTACTCCGTAGGCTCTACGGGGTATGCGATCTCCATGGGTTTGATGGAGGCCGTCCAGGAAAAGGAAGGCATCAAGATTAAGGTCGTCCCTGCGGGGACGGACAAGTCCAAGATTTTGCCCCTCAAAGAGGGGATGATGCAGTTGTCTCTGTTTACGGGCGCGGGTCAATATTACGCGATTATGGGTTTGGATGAGTTTTCCGAAAAGGATTGGGGGCCTCAGCCTCTCCGTCTCCTCTTTGCCTGCCCTGAAGGGGCGATTGCCGGAATGATGGTCAGGGGAAATGCAGGCATAAAGACCCTGTCGGATCTGAAGGGGAAAAGGGTCACCCTGATCCCTGCCAGTCCGGGCTGCAAATCCCTTCACGAAGGATACATGGCCTTTGGGGGGGTCACCTGGGATGAAGTGAAGATCGTCCAGGTTTCGAGTTGGGGCGCTGCCTGGGGCGCCGTTATCGACGGGTCGGCGGATACGGCCCACTGCCTGATCAACTCGGCAAAGGCGGTGGAACTCGCTGCTTCCCCCAACGGCATCCACTGGCTCCCGGCACCCGCAGGCAACAAGGAGGGATGGGCCAAGCTCAACAAATACTGCCCGTACCTGCGTCCGTATAGGGCCACCAGCGGCGCGGGGGCGTCACCGGAGAAACCGGTTGACATCGCTTCCTACTATTATGGCCTCGTGTGCTACCCTAATCTGGACGAGGAAGTCGTATACAAGATCACCCGGGGGATCTGGAACAGCTATGATAATTACAGCCCAAAGCATCCCACCCTGAAGCTATGGACGAGAGACGGCGCGTTGAGGACCGACTCCTTTCTGAGCCCGTACCATCCGGGGGCCGTGAAGTTTTTCAAGGAGGCCGGTGTCTGGACTGAAAAACAAGAAAAGCACCAGGCTAAGCTCCTCCAGGCAGAGGCGGCCCGCATGAAGAAGTGAGAACAGGGGTCAGGAGGGCAGGCATGAGCCCTGCCGCCTGACCTTTTTATAGAGAGCCCTGGTATATGATTTCTGAGAAGACACGCTCGGTCTCGGTCACCCGCTACCGCACCCTCTCAGGCCCGCTTCGGGGGATCTTTATTCTATTTGCCGTTTCAGGGGTGCTCATCACGATCTACCAGTTGTTTCATTTTGATTTCATGGGCGTCCTGGTGGGGGATGGGTACTACTATTTGCTCATCGCCCTTTTCCTGCCCCTTCTTTTCATGATTGCACCGATGAGCAGGAAGGCCCTCCGCAAACCCGTTCCCTGGTATGATCTTCTTCTGGCCCTTCTGGCTTTCATCGCGCCTTTCTATTTCTTTCTCAACTCCTACAGGATCGTCCAGGAAGGTTGGGAGATCATTCCCCCCACGAGAATTTACCTTCTCGGGCTGGTCCTCATGATTGTCATCCTGGAGGCGGCCCGCAGGGCGGGAGGAATGACGTTCGCCTTGATCTGCCTTGTTTTTGCCACCTATGGCCTCTACGCCGAACACATGCCCGGTTTCCTGGAGGGGTACAGCAGCAATCTGAGTCGCCTGGTGGGCTTTTTTTCCATGGGGACGGAGGGGGTCACGGGCCTGCCCATGAAGGTGGTCGGGAATATCCTCATCGGGTACATGGTATTCGCTGTGGCCCTTCAGGCGACGGGCGGAGGCAAGTTTTTTCTCGACCTGGCGTCCTCTCTCTTCGGGGGAATGAGGGGTGGGCCTGCAAAGATGTCGATCGCCGCAAGCGCCCTTTTCGGAAGCATCAGCGGAAGCTCCATTTCCAACGTTCTTACTACGGGTGCCATTACGATTCCCACGATGAAGAGGACCGGATATCCCCCGCATTTTGCCGGTGCGATCGAGGCCGCCGCATCCACCGGCGGTGTATTGATGCCCCCCATCATGGGAGTGACCGCCTTCGTGATCGCCGAATTCCTGGCCATGCCCTACCATGTCATATGCATTGCCGCGGTTATACCGTCCCTGTGCTATTTCGGCAGCCTCTATTTCCAGGTTGACGCCTTTGCCGCAAAGGTGGGCCTGAAAGGTCTTCCCAGAGAGGAAATCCCTCCCATGAAGAAGACCCTTATACAGGGATGGACGCATATGCTGGGGATGTTATTCCTTGTCTGGTCCCTCCTGTTCTGGCATTGGGAAATCCACGCGCCTTTCTGGGCCAGCCTGATCCTCCTTGTTACCTGCAATTTCAGAAAGGAAACGAGGTTGAACGGGGGAAAGTTCCTGGTTTTTCTGGAGTCCGTGGGCAAGGTTCTGGCGGAACTGGTTGCCCTTCTGTGTGCCATAGGGATGATTATCGGGTCCCTGTCCCTGACGGGAGTGGCCCATTCGTTTTCCACGGAGATCATTTCCTTGGCCAAGGGGAACGTCGTTCTTCTTTTGGTCCTGGGGGCGGTGACGAGCTTCATTCTTGGGATGGGGATGACCATCACGGCGTGCTATGTGTTTCTGGCCCTCATCCTCGCCCCGGCACTGGTCAAGAGCGGCTTTCATCCCCTTGCCGTTCACCTCTATATCATGTACTGGGGAATGGCCTCCTACATTACCCCGCCTGTTGCGTTATCGGCTTTTGCCGCCGCGGGTCTGGCAGGCGCCGATCCCATGAGGACCGGGTTCAAGGCTATGCAACTCGGCTTTGTGAAGTATTTCGTGCCCTTCTTCTTCGTGATCAATCCTGCGATCATTCTTCAGGGGCCAATGCAGGAGGTGTTGCCGAGCGTCACGCTGATATTCGTCGCCGTAATCGCCATGAGCTACTCCCTGGAGGGTTACATGCCCAAGGTGGGGAAACTACCTCCCTGGCTGCGGGGAAGCCTGTTTGTCTGCGGCATCTGCCTGGGTCTTCCCTGGCCGAAAGTCCGAATGCTCGGCTTCCTGTTGCTCGCCGTCTCGCTGGTTTGCCTCATGTTTATCTGGAGGGGGAAGAAAAAGGAGGCGCTCCTCAGTCAAAACCAAGCCGGGTGAGAGGAAGAAGGTCTTTTGATCGATGCGGGAGAAAGGCCGATAAAACCGCGCATCTCCCTTGTCGGTCAAGGGAGGATGTCCGAGAAACGCAAAAGCACAAGGGAGCCTGACCATGTCGTGGCAAAAGGAGACTAAGGAACTGGAAAAAAGAAGACTCCTGGCGCACGGGGGCGGCAGCCGTAAAGAACTGGCCAGATCGCGCCGTCCCGGCACGATGAGCGTGCGGGAGCGGATCGCAGCGCTGGTGGATACCGGAGCTTTTTGGGAGCGAGGGGTTCTGAGCGGTCTGGCTTTTTATGACGAGATGCAGGATGACGAACTCAAGGATTTCGTGCCTTGCCCATTCATCATGGGCATCGGCAAGATCCACGGCCGCAGGGTCGCGATCCACGGGGATGATTTTAGGATCAAGGGCGCGTCGGTGGGGAGATTGTACAAGGCCAAGCGGGGATACTTCGCCAAGATGGCCCGGTCCCTGAAGCTTCCCGTGGTAAGGCTCGTCGA
>JAFGPH010000066.1 GCA_016926135.1 Deltaproteobacteria bacterium | reverse complement strand
GCCACTGTCGTTTCCTACCTTTTCGCAAGGCAGATCACCCCTGCGGAGGAAAGGTACATGAAGAGATCCAGGGCCAAGGGGCGCTAGTGTGGTGTCTGAACGGAACCTGTCTTAGAGGCATCGGAGAAATAGTTGCGGCCCGGACAACCACCCCCAGGGCGGCCATGTAAGGTGTTATCCTATGAGGGCACGGCACCATTATAACGATGACGTTGAGACACTACATTAGCGTGGATAGCACGAACGGCCCATTCGCTTCAGGTGGACCTGCAGGGCCACCAGGGCCGCTGGCGTGACCCCGGATATCCTGGAGGCCTGACCCAGGGACACGGGTCTTACCCTGGCGAGCTTCTCACGGACCTCTCTGGTCAGCCCGTAGACAGCCTGGTAATCCAAGTCCTCTGGAAGCCTCGTGCCCTCCATCCCTCTCATTTTCTCCACCTGCCGTTCCTGCCGGCTGATGTAGCCCTCGTACTTGATCCTCGTCTCCGCCTCTTCCGCAACCGCATCCTCCGTGTCATCCAGCCCGGGATCGAACAGGCGGATATGGTCGAAGAGGATCTCGCTTCTCCTGAGCAACTGGGCCAGGGAGGTGGGGTTTTTGATGGGCGGTGACCCGAGTTCCCGAAGCCTTTCCTGAACGCCCTGCTCCGGCCTGATACGCACCTCCTCCAGCCGGGCCAGAAGACCTTCCACCCTGTCTCTCTTCCTGCAAAAGGCTCGATAGTCCTCGTCGGAGACCAGGCCCAGACGGAATCCGATATCCCTCAACCGGAAATCCGCGTTGTCCTCCCTGAGGAGCAGCCGGTACTCCGCCCTCGATGTGAACATCCGGTATGGTTCTTTGGTCCCCCTGGTGACCAGATCGTCGATGAGGACCCCCATATAGGCCCGGGATCTTTCCAGGATCAGGGGCCTTTCGCCCCTCACCTTCAGGACCGCGTTGATGCCCGCCATGAACCCCTGGGCCGCAGCTTCCTCATACCCCGACGTGCCGTTGATCTGCCCTGCGTGGAAAAGGCCTTGTACCAACTTGGTCTCCAGGGTTGGCTTGAGCTGAAGTGGGTCCACATAATCATACTCGATGGCATACCCGGGCCTCACGATCTCGGCCTTTTCCAGGCCGGGGATGGACCTGACCATCTTAACCTGGATATCAATAGGGAGACTGGTGGGGATGCCGTTCGGATAGACTTCGACCGTGTCCAGCCCCTCGGGCTCCAGAAAAACCTGGTGCCTCTGCCGTTCGGGGAATCGGACCACCTTGTCCTCAATGGAGGGGCAGTACCTGGCGCCCACGCCGGTGATGACGCCCGAATAAAGCGGAGAGCGGTCCAGGCCGCTCCGGATGTACTCGTGGGTCTTGTGCGACGTGTAGGTGATGTGGCAGGGCACCTGGGGAAGGCAGACCCCGGTGGTGGTGAACGAAAAAGGCCTGGGCTTTTCGTCTCCCCGCTGGATCTCCAGTCCGCTGTAGTCGATGGTCCTGCCGTTCAGGCGGGGAGTGGTGCCCGTCTTGAGCCTTCCGATCTCAAAGCCAAGTTCCGTCAGTTGCTCCGAGAGCCGGGAGGAAGGGGGATCACCCATGCGGCCGGCGGGGAAGTGGTCCAGACCGATGTGAATCAGTCCGCGCAGAAAGGTCCCGGTGGTCAGGATGACGGCGCGGGAGAGAAATCTCTCGTGGATGTGGGTCTCCACACCGTAAATCCTGCCGTCCCTCACCAGCAGGGTGTCCACCATGGCCTGCCGCACGTCCAGGTTGGGTTGAGTCTCCACCACCCCCTTCATCCGCTTCCTGTAGAGATCCATGTCGTTCTGTGACCTGGATCCCTGGACGGCCAGCCCCTTTCGGGTGTTGAGCCTCCTGAACTGGATGCCTGTCCGGTCGGCGCTTTTGGCCATCTCACCGCCCATGGCATCCATCTCCTTCACGAGGTGGCCCTTGGCGAGCCCCCCGATGGCGGGGTTGCAGCTCATGGCGGCCGTGTGGTCCAGGTTGATGGTAAGGAGGAGGGTGGGATGTCCCATGCGGGCCGCTGCCAGGGAAGCTTCGCAACCGGCATGACCTGCGCCGACAACGATCACATCGTAATGTTTGTCATAGGTGGGCATGAGAAAGAAGGTACAGGGTGCAAGGTGCAGGGCGCAAGGAAAATCTAGGAGGAGAAGGGATCGCGCAAAACGATCGTCTGCTCCCTGCCCGCCCCGACCGAGACGATGGAAAGGGGAACCCCGGTCACCTCTTCAATCCTGCGGAGGTAGCCCCTCGCCGCGGCGGGCAGTTCATCCATGTTCCGGGCCTGGGAGATCTCGTCCCGCCAGCCCGGCACTTCCTCATACACAGGGACGCACCGGGCAGTCTCCTTCAGGCTGGCGGGCCTGGCGTAGACCCTTTTTCCGTCCAGATCATAGGCCACGCAGATCTTCAACGTGTCCAGCCCTGTGAGCACGTCCAGCTTCGTGATGCCAAGGCTCGTGAGGCCGTTCAGCCGCACCGAGTCGTTCACCACCACCAGATCGAGCCATCCGCAGCGCCTCCGCCTGCCCGTGGTGGCCCCGAATTCCGCCCCCCTCTTTTGGATATAGTCGCCCGTCTGGTCCAGCAACTCCGTGGCAAAAGGCCCTGCCCCCACCCGTGTGGTATAGGCCTTCACAATGCCCACCACATGATGGAGTTTGTCCGGGCCGACGCCCACCCCTGCACAGGCAGAGCCGGAAACAGGATTCGAGGAGGTCACAAAGGGGTAGGTGCCGTGATCGACGTCCAGGTGGGTGCCCTGGGCCCCCTCGAAGAGAACCCTCTTCCCGGCCTTGACGGCCTTGTCGATTTGGATGGACACATCGGTGATGTAAGGTCGGAGCACTGCGGCCATGCCGAGGTAGGCGTCCAGGATGGTTTGAAACTCCAGGGGTTCGGCCTTCAGGTACTGGGTCAGGTAAAAATTCTTTTCCCTCAGGTTGGCCTTGACCTTCTCCTCCAGCGTATCGGGTTCGAGGAGATCCACGGCCCGGATTCCGGTCCTGCAGGCCTTGTCCTCATAACAGGGACCGATACCCCGGCCGGTGGTGCCGATCTTGTCCTTTCCCTTGGCCGCCTCCCTGGCTGCATCGACCGCCCGGTGATAGGGCATGATGAGGTGCGCCTTGGTGCTGAGCGAGAGCCTCTCGTGGTCTACCGCGACCCCCTTCTCCCGCAGGGTGTTGATCTCATGAATGAGGACTTCCGGATCCACGACCACCCCGTTTCCGATCAGGCATTTCTTGTTTTCATGGAGAATCCCCGAAGGGATGAGGTGGCAGATCGTCTGCTTTCCATTCACCACCAGCGTGTGGCCCGCATTGTTCCCCCCCTGAAACCTCGCAATCAGGTCTGCCTTCTCCGCCAGGAGGTCCACCACCTTCCCTTTGCCTTCGTCTCCCCACTGTGTTCCCACCACCACCACGTTACCCATGGGCTCGCTCCTGCATCGATTTTGCACTCCTCCTGTTCGGCCTCCACTCATCTCCAGGCACCGGAGAGAACACGAAAACCGAAAGACCTAAACTAGTTATCCGAAAGGCCCCACCTTGTCAATCGGTTTGTACCCGTCAACGGGGAAGGAACCCTTGAAGTCCCCGGTGCTTTCTGGCATCCTGTTCGGCAACCGCGATTTGCCCATCCCTTGGTGGGCATAGGCGCAGGTGTAAGGAGCGAGTTTGCTTGAGTGAGCACTTTTGCCCTCGGCGGGAGGGGCGTTGTCTTTCGGCCGGCATTGAGGACGGTGCTTCAGACGGGCTGGTGCAACAGCTTCCAAAGCGCGCCTTTTCATACATACGTTCACGAATACGTGGCATAGGACGGGCCGCCCCGGGGGTGGTCTCTCAGGGCCGCAACCGATCTTTATCCGTTGCCGATGACCGCCCCGTAGTGTCGAAATTCTTACCTTTGCAGGGCCAGGGCTGTTCCCCGTTTCTAGGGTCGCTGCCTGGGGCTGCTTGTGGAAAAAGCAGAAACCCGGTCCCGTCTTAGAGGCATCGTAGAAATGGTTGCGGCCCTGAGAGACCACCCCCAACGCGGCACTTACGCATTGCATGCTTCCATTCATGGATGCAGAATATGTGGGCTTATGGATGAAAAGGTGCACGAAGGAGGCCTTGAGGATGCGTAGAACCGGACCGGCGGCCCTCGCAGGCAGTTGCGCGGCCATTTTCTGGCCGGGAGCTTTTATCTTCGGCCTCCCGGGGGTGATGGCCCAGCACTGGCAAACGAGCTTTCACATCGGGAGAGGGGCCGTGGGCCGGACCCTCTTTTTCGTGCTGGCAGCCGTGGGCATCTTCATGTTCCTCACGGGCCGCTGGCAGGAAAAGGCGGGCGCGAGGAGGCTGGTGGCCCTGGGGGTTGTCCTTTGTGGTGCAAGCACCCTCCTCCTCGGCCGGGCTCCGGGCATCGGGTTCGTCTACCTCTGGGCCTTTGCCGTGGGTGTCTCCTCCTCCCTCATCTATATCCCCTCCCTCACCGTGGTCCAGCAATGGTTCCCCCGCAGGAGGGGCCTTGCCTCCGGCCTGGTGAACCTGGCCTTCGGGTTCTCCGCGGCCGTCATGTCTCCCCTCTTCAGCCGGATGATCCTTCACTTGGGAGCCTCCAACACGACCCTCCTCCTGGGGGCGGGTGCCCTCATCTTCGGTCTCGCCGCGGTCCCGCTGGTGAATCCGCCCGATCCCGCCTGCACCCCGCCCCGGGCCACTGCGGCCAAGCCACCGCCCGCGCTCGGGCCCTCCCTGAGCGTCTCCCAGAGCCTCCGCACACGGGCCTTCTGGCTCCTTTGGCTCACGTGGGCCCTGGCGGGGGCTGCCGGCATCTCCATGGTCACACTTTCCACCTCCTTCGGCCTGGCCGGAGGTCTGCCCGTTCACGAGGCCGTGCTGATCCTGACCGCCTTCAACATGACCAACGGCCTGAGCCGCCTGTTGAGCGGATTCCTCTCGGATTTCTTCGGCCGCAACGCGACCATGGCGGTCACCTTCCTGGCGGCCGGGTGCGCCTATCTGCTTTTCGGGCATGTTCAGGGCTTGGTCCCCTGGTCCGTGCTGGCAACGGTGGTGGGCTTTGCCTTCGGCACCCTGTTCGCCGTCTCCGCCCCGCTCGCAGGGGACTGTTTCGGCATGAAGCACTTCGGCGCGATCTTCGGGCTGGTCTTCACCGCATACGGTTTCGTGGCCGGTGTGGTGGGTCCCTGGTTGAGCGGCTACGTGCTGGACGTGACCCGTGGGGACTTCACCCTGGTCTTCAACTACCTGGGCGCATTCTGCCTGGCCTCGGCCGTGCTCATCTGGTTTGCCCGGCCCGGCTCCGTCAAACCCCCGCAGGGCGGGTCACCGCACCCGACACCTGGCTGATACGGCGATCAACCCGGCAGTGTCCTGTCCCAGAAATACCTGTACAAATTCCAGGTGATCGAGGGGCCGCGCTGGGGGTGGTCGTCCAGGCCGCAACTATTCCTCCGATGCGTATAAGACGGGACCCGG
>JAFGPH010000065.1 GCA_016926135.1 Deltaproteobacteria bacterium | reverse complement strand
TCAGGCTGGTTGGGCTTCCAGGTGAGGAAGACGATATTCCTCGTCTCTTCGCCCCAGGCGGGTGGCGGAACCACGACCACCTGGGAACAGACTCCCATCAGAATCGCAAAGGCGGCAGCGAACTTCACGGTGAATCCAATAAGCCTCTTGTCCCCCCAGAACATGAAATGCCTGTCATTAAAGGATGGGGAAGGATGCACCCACCATAGGGCATTCCCGTGAGAACCTCAATCCCTTTTGCCGTCCTTACCGCCCACCCTCATCCATCTTTTTCAGAATGCCCCTGGTGTAGAGAATGGTAAAGAGGGCCGCGCCCCAGGTGATGGAGAAGATGCCCCACCAGATGCTCACGAGGCCGAAACCCATCCATGCGGTCAGGAACCGGAAAAGCAGAAAGGGCGCGATAATCTGCCGGGAAAGGCCGACGTATACGGCCACCATGGGCCTTTTCATCCCCTGAAGGGCGGCCACGTGCACGAAGAGGAGAACATAGGCATAGAGCACGAGGGCATCGATCCTCAGATAGGTGCTTCCCGTGTCGATGACCCCGGCATCCGAGGAGAAGAGGCCCATGAGGATGCGCGCCGTCAGGAAGACGGCCACCGTTCCCGCAAGCATCAGGACACCGCCGTAAAGGAGAGAAGCCCGAAGGGTCTCCCGCACACGGTGGCAAAGGCCTGCACCGTGATTCTGTGCAACGAGAGTGAGGGTCGCCACGTTGAGGCCGATGGCCGGTACAAGGGCCATCTGCTCCACCCGCATGGCCGCCCCGTAAGCGGCTACGGCCTCCTTCCCGAATTGGCTCACGAAGTAGGTGATGACAAAGATCCCCATGCCCACGGTGAGCATGTTCACGCTCGCGGGGAAACCCTGGCGGGCGATTTCCTTGACGGGTACGATCCGAGGCAGTGCCCTCCTCATGGATTCCCCGGAGAGAAACCCCGACTGTTTGACCCTGTAAGCCAGATAGATGCAGCCCACGGCCTGGATCAGCACGGTGGCAAAGGCAATCCCCACGATCCCCATGGCCGGGACCCCGAGGCCCCCGTAGATAAACCAGGGGTCCAGCAGGATGTTCAGCAGAAAGCCCGCTATGAGGACGTTCCTGAAAGGCCTCGTCTCTCCCAGGCTGTTCAGGATGGCGTTCAGCATGTGGAGGGTCACGAAAAAGACGGCCCCCAGGAAAAGGGTGTCCATGTACTCGAGCACCATGACCAGGTATTCGTCAGAGGCGCCCAGGACCCGGAAAAGAAAGGGTGAGCAGGCAAGCCCCAGGACGGTGAGCAGAACCGAGACCCCCAGCCCGAAACTGAATCCCTGGAGGGCGAAAAGCCTCGCCTCCTTGTCCTTTCCTGCTCCCAGGGCGTTGGCAATGAGCGCTGTTGTACCTGTGGCGATACCGCTACCCATGGCAATGATGATGAAGAAGACAGGCAGGGAGAGGGAGAGGGACGCCAGGGCCTGGGTGGAAATGAGGCCGCCGAAATAGGTATCCACCACATTGTACATCGTGTTGAAGAAGAATCCGACACTGGCAGGGATGGCCATTTGCCTTACGAGGACGGGGACCGGTTCGTTGAGGAGCCGGTTCTTTCCGGGCACGACCCTGCTCACGTCTGGACCCTCCTGAGGCGGACCTCGACCCCGGAAACCGCCAGGGAGAGGGAGAGGGTCAACGTCAGGTAGAGAAAGGTGACGGTGATCCAGATTTCATAGGTGAGATAGGTGGAGGACATCAGGTCAAGGCCCTGAAAGGTCAGTTCCTGGATGGAGATGACCGAGACAATGGCCGAATCCTTCACCGTGGAAATGAACTGCCCTGCCAGGGGTGGGAGGATCCTGCGCACGGCCTGGGGCAGGATGACGTGGCGCATCTGCTGAACCCTGGTGAGACCAAGGGCGGAGGAGGCCTCCCACTGGCCCTTTTCGACGGACTCGATGCCCGCCCTCACGATCTCCGCAATGTAGGCCCCCTCGAACACGGCAAGGGCGATCAGACCGGAGAGAAAGGGTGAGAGCAGGGAAGGCGGCGCGAAAAGCAGTGTCAAGAACCGTTGAAGATCTCCGGAGAGGGAACGAATGAAATTCTCCATCGCCGAGGTAGGCAGGACCTGCTCGCTGACGAAGAAGTAGAAGATGAAAACCAGCACCAGGGGAGGAAGGTTTCTGACGAGTTCCACGTAGAGGCGCCCCAGCAGGCGTCCGAACAGGCTCCGGCTTACCCTGCACAGCCCCACGATTGTCCCCAGCAGGCTAGCCAGGAGGATCCCCCAGAGACTGAGGCGAATCGTGTTGAGCAGCCCCTGCACGAGCAGGTTGGGCACCCATGCGCCGGCCCGGGCGTCGTAGCGGAAGAGATACTGGGGAATGGCGCCCCAGTTCCATGAGTAATCCAGGCCCACCGTGATCCTGTGAACGAGAACCCCCATCGCTGCGAGGATCGCCAGCGACAGCACCACATCCAAAGAAAGGAGTCCTTTCTTTACCATCACTCCATTACTCCAGTACTCCATCACTCCAGTCTAAAGCCGGTTCTCCCACTCCCTCGTTTCAAACCAGTAGCGCTTCCGTTCCCTCAGCCAGCCCTCCGCCTCCACGACCCGGATCCAGTTGTCCAGGTAGTTGAGGGAGTCGAAGTCACCCTTGCGTACCGCAAAGCCTATGGGTTCCCTGGTGAAGGTCTCCTTGATAGGCAGGAAAAGCTTTTCCGGATGCTTCAAGGCCTGGAAGGCGGGCGTGGGGGCGGACCCGACCACCGCGTGGACCCTGCCGTTCAGGAGTTCCTGGTAGGCCTGGGCTTCTTCGTCAAAAAGCCGCAACTGGGCCCTGGGCATAAATCGCTTTGCTGCGGTCACCGCAGTAGAGCCCAACCTGGCGGCTATAGAGATCTCGCGCCGATCGAAATCCTGGAGGGTCCTGAAACTCCCGGCCATCCCTTTGTGGGCCACGATGGCCATGCCCGTGTGGTCATAGGGGATGCTGAAGTTGACCTTCAGGTTGCGGTCCGGCCGGATGCCCATCCCCCCTATGATGATATCGAATTTTCCCGTGAGAAGGGCCGGGATGATGCCTGCCCATTTGGTGGGCACGAACTCCGCCTTCATCCCCATGTCCTGGGCGAGCCTTGTCGCCACGTCGATCTCGAAACCGATCAGCCTGCCCGTCTTGTCCTTCATGGCCCATGGAACGAATGTGGACGTCCCCACCTTCAGGACTCCCCTTCTCAGAACCTGCTCGATCATGCTTTCCTGCACTAGCTCCTGCTGTACCTTGCCCGCCATGGCCGTCGGGCCAAGGAGAACCAGAAGGCCTGCCAGCGCCGCAACCCACAATCCCTTCCCCCCTGAGTGCATGTCATCTCCTTTCCGCCCTAAGTTCCCTTCATGCGAAACCGTCTCTCCATGAAAGAGGCAGCCATGGAGAGGCTCAGGGTCATGATGAGATAGACGGCCGCAACCGTAAACCAGAGCTCAAAGGTCAGATAGGTCTCCGCGATGATGGCCTGGGCCTGCATGGTGAGGTCGTAGACGGCGATGGTGCTCACCAGGGCGGAGTCCTTGATCAGGGATACGGCCTGACCTGTCAGGGGCGGCAACGCGTGCCGGACAGCCTGTGGAAGGATGACCGAGCGATAGGCGTCGAGCCGTCCCATGCCGATGCTGAAGGCCGCATCCCACTGTCCCTTTGGCACGGAGAGGATCCCCGCGCGGATGATCTCGGAGATATACGCCCCCTCGAAGAGGCTGAGTGCCAGGATGGCTGACGCGAAACGGCCCATGCCCAGCACGGGCGAAGCCACGAAATAGAGGAAGAAGATCTGGACCAGCAGGGGCGTGTTCCGGATCGTTTCCAGGTAGGCCCGGCTCACCGCCCTCGCCACAACGGACCCGGAGAGCCTGAAGAGGGCTGAAACCAGGCCCAGAACCAGAGAAAGAACGAGGCTGAGGCCGGTGATCTGGAGGGTCACCACAAGACCCTTCAGAAGGGGTCCCATGACGAGCCCGCCATCCATTGCGCCCACAAGGTATTGCGGCACCCGGTACCACTGCCAGTGATAGCCGAGTCGCTCCGTCCCGCTGAAGAGGATGAAACCCACAGCCAGAAGTGCGAGGACCGTTTTGCCCACGGCCATCGTGCGGGAGCGACCCAGTGATCGAAATCGGGTCATGGGTCTGGAATCCGAAGGGTTCATCGAAACATAGGATAGGGGCTGCCCCGGAACCTGTCAAGCAGGAGAAGCCCATATGCGCCTTGACATTGAAGCGTGGTGTTCTTAATATGGGTTTGATATTCTTAGTCCTTTGAAACAGGAGTGAGACGGACATGGCATACAATTTCAATGCGGAGGAGATCCTCCGAATCGCCGAGCAGATCGAGCGAAACGGGTCCGACTTTTACAATCGCCTTGCATCGAAGACCGCCGACCCGGAAATGAACCGGTTTTTCCTGGACCTCGCATCCATGGAAAGGGAGCACGAAAAGGTATTCAGTTCCATGAAGTCCGGCCTCTCGGATGAGGAGCGGGCTCCGGTGATTTTCGACCCGGAGGACGAAAGCTCCCAGTATCTGCAGGCCCTGGCGGGGGTCAGTGTCATCGATGACAAGGCCAGGGATGCCTTTGCCCTGGCCGAGGATGCTTCGGGAGCGGAAGGAACCTCAAAGGCCCTGAGGGCCGCCATCGATCTCGAAAAGGATTCCGTCGTTTTTTACCTGGGGCTGAAGGAACTGGTGCCCAAGCACCTGGGCAAGGATCGTGTGGACGGCATCATCAAGGAAGAGATGTCCCACATCAGGCTCCTGGCCGGCAAGCTGAGCTCGCTGAAGGGCTAACGGCGAAACTCCGGTGACGGTGGACACAGTGGATCGGGCCCCCCGAGCCGTGAAAAAGAGAGTTGTGGACTGGCTGGAGTCGGCCGATGTTGACACGTCAGGCAAGGTCTTCTCGCAGTTGGCCCCGATCCAGGTGATTAACGCCCTCTTCCCTCTTCTCTACCACGGTAACGACAAAATCAAGCTCCGGGCGGTCACCCTGATGGGAAACATGGCGGCAAGGCTGGCGGACCAGGACATGGAGGAGGCCCGAAACGTGGTCCGGAGGCTCATGTGGAACCTCAACGATGAATCCGGGGGCATCGGGTGGGGGTTCCCGGAGGCCATGGGGGAGATCCTGGCGCAACATGAGGGTCTGGCTGGGGAATACACCCACATCTTGGTTTCCTATACCCGGCAGGACGCCAACTACCTTGAACACCAGCTGCTGCAGCGGGGACTCCTCTGGGCCATCGGAAGGCTATTTCGGGTCAGGCCCGAGCGGTTGAGGGAGGCGTCTCCCCATCTCCTCCACTACCTGGGATCCGGGGATGCCGCCGTTCGGGGCCTTGCCGCTGAGCGGCTCGGCGAATTCCGCGAACCGGGGGCCCGCCACGCCCTGGAAGGGCTCCTCACGGACGATGCCGAATACGATGGAATCATGGAACGGGCGGGCAGCCGACGACGGGTGATGGACGCCGCCGCCGAAGCCCTCGGCAAAATAGGTTGAAGAGGTGAACCATGAGAAAGCATCCCCTTTGCATGCTCCTCTTACTGACTTTGCTGCTCGTGCCTGCATCCACCCCGGCGGAGGTCAGGGTCAGCGAAGCTACGGCCTCCTGCATTGAATGCCACTCCTCCATCCACCCCGGCATCGTAGAAGAGTGGAGGAAGAGCCGCATGTCCCGTGTGACCCCGGCTGCGGCCAGGGACGTCAAAGAGAGGGAGCGACGGGTTTCCTTCACCGGGATTCCTTCCGAGTTGACCGAGGTGGTGGTAGGATGTGCCGAATGTCATACGGGCCAATCCCAGGATCGCAAGGCCAGCTTTGAGCACAACGGCTTCCGGGTCCACACGGTGGTGAGCCCCAGGGACTGTGCCCTCTGCCATCCTGCAGAGGTGGAACAGTACGGTCAGAACCTGATGTCCCACGCTTACGGGAACCTCATGCAAAATGCCGTCTACCTCGATCTTGCCCGGTCGGTCACAGGCGTCCAGGTGTTGAAAGAGGACAGGGTCACGCTCAGGGATCCCGACCCCGAGTCCATGGCCGATTCCTGCCTTCACTGCCACGGCACCAGGATCGGCATCAGACGCATGGAGACCCGGGAGACGGACTACGGGGAGATGGTCTTCCCGGTGCTCTCCGGGTGGCCGAATCAGGGCGTGGGACGCATCAACCCCGACGGGAGTAAAGGGTCCTGCAGCGCATGCCACACACGTCACCGGTTCGCCCTGGAGATGGCCCGAAAACCTTACACCTGTGCCCAATGCCACAAGGGCCCTGATGTGCCGGCCTACAAGGTATATGAAGTAAGCAAGCATGGAAACCTCTTCAACTCCCTCGGCAAAAACTGGAACTTCGATGCCGTTCCATGGAGAATCGGCGCCGACTTGACAGCGCCCACCTGCGCCACCTGTCACGTGAGCCTGCTCACCTCCCCGGAGGGAGAGGTCCTGGCAGAGAGGACCCATCGGATGAACGACCGGCTTCCCTGGCGCATATTCGGCCTCGTTTACGCCCACCCCCACCCGAGATCCCCGGACACCTCCGTCATCAGGAACAAGGCAGGGCTCCCCCTGCCCACGGAACTCACCGGCGAACCGGCGGCCGGGCACCTCATTACGAACAAGGAGCGGAAAGAGAGGAGGGGGAACATGCAGAAGGTCTGCCTCTCCTGCCACAGTGAAAAGTGGGTCCAGGGGCACTTTGCCCGCTTCGAGCATGCCGTGAAGACCACCAATGAGATGACCCTGACGGCCACCGGGGTGCTTCTCTCCGCGTACCGGCAGGGTGCGGCCCGGGGTCTCTCGGAAAAGGACAGCATTTTCAATGAGGCGATCGAGAAAAAATGGGTGGAGCACTGGCTCTTCTTCGCCAACTCGACCCGGTATGCCTCGGCCATGATGGGTGCCGATTACGGGGTCTTTGCCAAGGGCCGGTGGAGCATGTCCCGGAACATCCAGGAAATGAGAGACTGGCTGGAATTCAAGTTGAACGGGAAGTAGCCTGTAAGGAGGGCCACGGTGGAAAAACATCAGAAGTTTTCCGTATGGTATGTGCTGCTGGGTGTGTGGGTGGTCCTGCTCGTCCAGAATTATCTGTCGATGGCGCTTTCCATTCGGACCGTTCCCTACAGTGAGTTCCTGAGGCTCCTCAAGGAAAACAGGGTGACGGAGGTGGCCATCACGTCCAACCAGATCCAGGGCAAGATGAAGATGGACGGCGCGGATCAGGGCAAGACAGAGGCCTTCAAGACCGTAAGGGTAGACCCTGACATCTCCAATCTTCTGGAGCAATACCACGTGACCTTCAAGGGCCAGATCGAGTCCACCTTTCTGAGGGATCTCTTCTCCTGGGTCTTCCCCATCTTCCTGTTCATCGGGATCTGGTACTTCATGATGAAACGCATGACGGGCTCCCAAGCCGGGTTCATGACCCTTGGGAAGAACAAGGCCAAGATCTACATGGAGAACGAGCTGGACGTCGCCTTCGAGGACGCGGCAGGGGTGGATGAGGCGAAGCAGGAACTTGTGGAGGTGATCGAATTCCTGAAGCAGCCTGAAAAGTTCACCGAACTGGGAGGCAAGATGCCCAAGGGCATCCTTCTCGTCGGCCCTCCCGGCACCGGTAAGACCCTGCTTGCCAAGGCCGTTGCAGGAGAGAGCCACGTGCCCTTCTTCAGCCTCAGCGGCTCGGAATTCGTGGAGATGTTTGTGGGGCTCGGTGCGGCCAGGGTGAGGGATCTCTTTGTACAGGCAAAGCAGAAGGCCCCCTGCATTATCTTCATCGATGAACTGGATGCCCTCGGCAAGGCAAGGGGCTTCGCCAGCATGGGAGGACATGACGAGAGGGAACAGACCCTCAATCAGCTCCTGGTCGAGATGGACGGATTCGACCCCCAGGTGGGCGTCATCCTGTTGGCGGCCACCAACCGGCCCGAAATTTTGGATCCCGCGCTCCTGCGGCCCGGCCGGTTCGACCGCCACATCCTGGTGGACCGTCCCGATAAAAAGGGCAGGGAGGACATCCTGAAGGTGCACCTCAAAAAGGTCACGGTCACCAAAAACCTGGATATCGGGAGAATCGCCGCCATGACCCCGGGGATGGTGGG
>JAFGPH010000434.1 GCA_016926135.1 Deltaproteobacteria bacterium | reverse complement strand
TCCTGATAGGTCTTGCCATCGGCCATGCATCCGGGGAGTTCCGGAACCTCGGCCACGAAGGAGTTGTCCTCAGAACTCCAAAAAATGATGATTTCGTACTTCTGATCCATCTTCATTCTCCAATGCGAAGGTGATATTTGAGGATCACATCCCTGACTTGTTTGACCTGGTAGGGTTTTCCCTTCCCATCTTTGGGTTGCAGGTTGAGAATCTCCTCAACACCCTGCATGGTGAAAATGTGATGACCGCCCTTGATACGCTCATCAAAACCAAGTCGCTTGAGCAAGGCACAGAACGTTTCGAACGGGACGTTCGCATCTGATCTGCGCATCAATATGTGCTCGTATAGCCTTTCCAGTCTGCCCATGTTCAAATCTTATCATTTCTCTCTCATCGTGCCAAGTGCATCTATTGAATAGCGTTGAATAGCGTTTCAAGCCTGCCCTGCAACTGAGCGAACGGAAAGTGAAGACTACCCAAATTACGAGGGTAGACAAAGGTTTGCCAAATCCTCAAGGATTCCATTTCAATCATGGACGGGGAAAATCCGAATCAAGACTTCACCTTACCCAAACCAGCCCGAAATCAAATAGGCTCAGGATCGTCAAGAATTGATGGCCAATCTTTGACCGGGTCCTGTATCTGCACATTTCGGATTTCGAATATCGGGGTGCATTCCTCCTCAGCGAAGCGATTAGAGGAAGGCTTCACCCTGGATGGTCACGGAACAAATTATCGTAGCACATGGCGGCGAGCCACTCCGGCGCATGAAGGGCTTCTCGTTCTTGCCATCCTTTGTCCTATAGATTATTCCGAACGAGCGATGTGCAGTAGAAAAGTCCGGAATCCAGGAAACTGTGATCATATCGTTGAGTTCAGCTTCCCAGGGCAGATCTCGGCTCATGGAACTTTGCTGCGATAACGAGTTGTGACACAACCTCATGCAGGGAGAGAGATGTCTTTCAGGGATTCAGGAGAAGGGTATTTCCCGAGGAGTTTCCCAAATTCCTCCTTCGCTTTGCATAGGTGATTCGTAACGGTATCATGTCCTCTCATGGTGGAATGGCAAACCACCTTGCAAAGAGAACGAAAAGAGGATCCACTACACACTTGATCACACTGTCCGGAATGCTGAACATGTCCGGCGATCCGAACACTTATCCGGCGACTTCCTATCACCGGTGCAGTCTGCTTCCTGTCTCCGACACGCTTTCCTTTTGGATTTTTCTTTCCTCGTATTGGTCACATAGGCCGAGACATCGAGTTCATGAACTGCGGCAGGTGATTTCCTCTAAGGGCTGGCACCGATATTGCTGAACAGGCTAGTAGCTTCTAACGAACTGCTGCCTCACACGAAGACACAAAGGGCACAAGGATCTGTTTTTCCTTAACGTTTCGTGTCTTGGCGGCTCTGTGTGAGACACAATGGTGCTTTTCGAAGCCGTCAATCCATGGAGGAGGAAAAATCCGGAATGGGCACATCAAGAGTTCAGAGAAAGGACTTCATCGTTCCCCGCTGTACCCAGGCCTGTCCTGCCGGCGTGGACGTGCCTCGCTACATCCGTGCCGTCAGGGACGGAAGGTACGACGAGGCTGTGGCGGTGCTGAGGGAGAAGCTTCCTCTACCCACCGTGTGTGCAGATGCCTGCTTTGCCCCTTGTGAAGAGGTCTGCGCCTACAAACAGTTCGGGGATCCCATTGCGATCCGCGCCATCAAACGGGCCGCCGTGGACAGGGGAAAGGATACATGGAAGAAAAAGAAGAAGGTGGCGGAAAAGACCGGAAAGAAGGTGGCCGTCGTCGGTGCCGGCCCGGCCGGGCTCACCGCAGCTTACTACCTGGCCACCAAGGGGCACGACGTAACCCTCTTCGATGCCTTCCCCAAACCCGGTGGGACGCTCCGCTACGGCATCCCCAATTACAGGCTGCCCGAGGAGAGGCTGGACAGGGACATCAACGCGGTCATGGAGTGGGGCATCCGGTTCCAGGGAAACACCACCATCGGGAAAGATATCGCCCTCTCCCGCCTGAAAAAGGACTATGAGGCCATCTTCCTGGCAGGCGGCGCCAACGGCAGCGCCAGGATCCCCCTCAAGGGCGCGGACAAGAAGGGGGTCTACTGGGGCTGGGATTTCCTGAGGGACACGAAGCTTGGAAATGCCCCCAAGATCAAGGGCGACGTTATCGTGGTGGGCGGTGGAAACGTGGCTATCGACGTGGCCCTGACGGCCAGGCGGATGGGCGCAAAGAATGTCCATTTGTTTTGCCTGGAGAAAAGGGAAGAGATGCCGGCCCATGAATGGGAAATCGCCCGGGCCGAAGAGGAAGGGGTTTTCATTCATAACTCCTGGTCACCCAAGAAGGTGCTTGGGGAGCAGGCCGTGAAAGGCCTTGGCCTGGTCAAGTGCACTTCCGTGTTCGACAACGCGTGCAACTTCAATCCCACCTATGATGAGGAGATCACCCATAAGGTGGAGGCGGGGACCGTTATTCTCGCCGTAGGTCAGGCCGCGGATCTTGAATACCTGGAAAAGGAGAAGAAGATCCGGAGAACGGGCGGCCGTATCGAGGCGGATGAGAAAGACCTTTCAACCGGCGAGAAGGGCGTTTTTGCAGGGGGCGATGTGGTGAGCGGGCCCAGTTCCATCATCAACGCCATCGCCCACGGGAGAAAGGCCGCCTCGGCCATCGACCGATACCTGGGCGGCGACGGCGATATCGAAGAGGTCCTGGCAAAACCCGAGAAAGAGGTGCTGCTCCCCGAGTTCCGGCCGGACATCCGGCCGCGAGCCCTCGCGCCGCTCCTGAAGCCGTGGGAGCGGACGACCGGCTTCGATCAGGTCGAGCTGGGATTGAAGGACGCGGAGGTCGCTGCGGAGGCGAATCGCTGCCTCAACTGCGATGCGAGGAAGTTCGAGGTCGTGCTCAACACCGAGTACTGCAAGGAGTGCGGGTACTGTGCGGAGGTCTGCTGCGTAGGCACTTTCGGCCCTGCCGAATTTTACAATGCCAAGGGATACAGGCCCCAGGAGGTCAAGACCTCGGACTGGTGTGTGGGTTGCTTCAAGTGCTACTTTGCCTGTCCTGACTTCGCTATTGACGTCAAGGAAGCCGCGGCATGAGACAGAGGAGTGAAGAATGAAAAGATATTTGGAAACAGGAAACTTTGCAATCACGGAGGGGGCCATACTGGCCGGTTGCAGGTTCTTTGCGGGCTACCCCATCACCCCCGCCACGGAACTGGCCGAGGCCATGAGCTATCGTCTGCCGCAGATGGGCGGCGTCTACCTCCAGGCCGAAGATGAGTGTGCGGCCATGCACATGTGCATCGGCGCCTCCCTGGGCGGCCTCAAGGCCATGACCGCCACCTCGGGCCCGGGGTACATCCTTTATGCCGATCCCTACGGCTGGGCCCTCGGGTGTGAGACCCCCCTCGTGGTCCTGAACTCGGGCCGGGTCGGTCCGGTGAGCGGCATCACCGGGGCGCCGGGGCAGGGGGAGTTCTACCTGACCCGCTATCCCACCCAGGGCGGGAACTTCGAGGCCATCTGCCTCGCCCCCAATTCCGCCCAGGAGTGCATGGCCATGACCATTGAGGCCTTCTATCTTTCCGAACGGTTTCGCATGCCCGTGACCGTCTTGGCCGATCAGCTCATCACGGACGGCTTCGAGGACATCACCGTCCCTGAAAACGACAAGGAGATGAAGGAACTGGGATTCCGGGTGTGGCCCAGAAAAATCCACCGGGGACCCGACTTCTACCCGGCAACCGACAAGATCGACATCCCGCCCGTCGTCCTGGGACACAACACGGGGGCCCTCTGCTCGGACTGGACCCCCACGGAAGAGGGATATGACATCGAGGAGGTGGAGGCCCATCACAAGCACGCCTATCGTCTGATCTACAAGGTCCGCAACAATCGGAACCTCTTCAGCCACCACTTCGACCAGAAGTTCATGGATGATGAACCGGACCTGATCGTGGTCTCCTACGGTACCCCCTCCCGGGTGGTGAACACGGCGGTGGCCAAGGCACGCGGCCAGGGCCTGAAGATAGGCGCCCTGCGCCTGATCAACCTGTGGCCCTTCCCGGATGAACTCTTCAGGACAAAGGCCAAGTACCTCGTGGTTGAACTCAACTGGGACGGGCAGTTGGTGCGGGAGGTCCAGAGGGCCGTTCCCAAGGATTCGGAGGTCCATTTCCTGGGGATCTGCGGGGATCTGCCCACCAATCAGGATCTGATCGGCACTTTCGAGAAGGTCCTCAAGAACGAACCCCTTTCTCGCAGGGGTTGGGAATTGGAGGCATGGTAGCATGGAATACAAATCGTCAGAGATCACGTCCAAATACTTGCGTTCCAGGAAGATCCCCAGCACGGCCTGCTCGGGCTGCGGTCTGGGGATGAACCACAAGATCGTGGTGCAGGCCATCAAGGAGTTGGGCCTCGATGTGGCCGATATCATCTGGGGCACCTCCATCGGGTGTGCGGGCAGGCAGACCTTTGCCACATGGAAGGGGGACGGGTTTGCTGGCACCCACGGTAGGGCCTACGCCATAGCGAGAGGCCTCAGGATCGCCCTTCCGCCTGAAAAGTACCTCATCCTGACCGTGGGAGACGGGGACGCCTTCGGCATCGGGCTGGCCCATCTCATCCATGCAGCCCGATCCAATGCGGACATGACGGTCATTGTCAACGACAACCTGGGGTACCAGTCTACGGGAGGGCAGTACGGCTGGACCACGCCCCAGGGGGCCAAGACGGACAGCAGCCCTTACGGCATGTTCGAGCACAACCTGATGAGTGAGGGCATGGACGTCATGCACATCCTGAAAGGGGCGGGTGCAACCTTTCTTGCACGGCACGTGTCCATGGACGGACAAAGGGCGGTGGAAACCGTGAAGAAGGCCATTCTCAATCGAGGTTTCTCCCTGGTCCACATGCCCTACCCCTGTCCGACCAACTTTGCGTCCCGGGAACTTGGTTCCAGGAACCAGGTCAACATCTACCGATGGATCCGGGACCGCGCCGCCCCCCTGGGCGAGGAAAAGGAAAACACCGTCTGGGCTACCGGTATTTGGCATGATGCAAGCAATTCCCGGCCCGAGTTCTCTCAAATGGTGCACGAGACCGTGGAGAAGATCAGGAGGACAGGAAAGATATGAAAGGTAGAATCGAAATCGTGGCGAGCGGCTTCGGCGGGCAGGGGGTTGTGAGGCTGGGCCAGATCATCGGCGAGGCAGCCGTGAAACAGGGCCTTCACGTCACCATGCTCAAGAGCCACGGGACGGAGATGCGTGGAGGGTACGTGAGGAGCCAGGTGGTCCTTTCCAAGGACCTCATCGACAGCCCCATGTGCGAGTCCCCGGACTACTTCGTGGCCCTTTCGAGTGCCGCGTACAAACGTTTCAAGGACACGGTTCCCGATGACGGGGTCATCATCTATGATCCGGCCTTTGTGGAAGAGATCGACAAGGGTCTGAAATGCGACCACAGGGCCTTCCCCGCCAAGGAACTCTCGGTCAAGCACTTCAACAACCCCCTCTTTTCCAATACCCTGGTCCTAGGTCATCTTGCCAGGACCATCGACGCCCTGGACAAGGAGGTCGTTCTGGAAAGCATCCTGGAGATCATTCCCAAGTTCCACGACAAGAACAAGGAGGCCTATGAGATCGGTTACCAATACGCCTCCTGAGAGAGCAATACAGTGAACGTCGATCGTCATATGAGACTTCCAGGAGTGGTCTGTGCTCGTTCAGCCATTTTATCAACATCGTCAGGATGTTCACCCTAGATGCAGGCTCAGCGCAAAGAAAGAAAGGGGACTCTTCACATGCGTACGATCCGACACTACATTGACATGAGAGCGCAAGAGGAACCCGAGAAGCTCTACATGATTGCACCCGAACCGGGTCTGGAACTGACCTACCGCCAGTTGCAAGGCGACTCCGTAGCCTTGGGCAAATACCTGATGAAACGGGGTCTCCGGAAGGGGGACAAGGTCTCGTTCATGCTCAGCAACGG
>JAFGPH010000433.1 GCA_016926135.1 Deltaproteobacteria bacterium | reverse complement strand
CGGATCTCGTTCTCCATGACCAGGAGTTCGAAGATTCCCGTCCTCCCCCGGAACCCGCTCTCCATGCAGGCGCCGCATCCCCGCCCGTGGAAGAAGGGCTGATCCCGGGGAAGGAAAAGCTCGGCCTGCAGGGCCTGGGGCGGGATCACCGCCTCCCTGCAGTCGGGACAGATCCTTCGCACCAGCCTCTGGGCCAGCACGGCCAGCAGGGAGGATGCGATCAGGAAAGGCTCCACCCCCATGTCCACGAGCCTCGTCAGGGCGCTGGCGGCATCGTTGGTGTGCAGGGTGCTGAACACCAGGTGCCCGGTGAGGGAGGCCTGAATGGCGATCTCCGCGGTCTCCCGGTCCCGTATCTCTCCCACCATGATGATGTCCGGGTCGTGGCGCAGCACGGATCGCAGTGCCCTGGCAAAGGTGAGGTCGGTCTTGGGATTGACCTGGATCTGGCCCACCCCGGAGAGTTCATACTCGACCGGGTCCTCAATGGTGATAATGTTCTTCTCCCGGCTGTTGATCCGGTTGATGGCCGCGTAGAGGGTGGTGGTCTTGCCGCTGCCCGTGGGCCCCGTGACCAGCAGGATTCCGTTGTTCTTGTGGATCAATTTCTCGAAGGCGGCCAGCCCCCCCGGCCGCATCCCCATCTCCTCCAGACCCACCAGAGAGACGCCCTTGTCCAGCAGCCGCAGGACCATGCGCTCCCCAAAGGCCATGGGGATGACCGAGACCCGTATGTCCACCGTCTTGCTGGCCACCTTGATCCTCATCCTGCCGTCCTGGGGGACCCGCTTCTCGGCGATGTCGAGCTGGGCCATGACCTTCAGCCTGGAGACCACGGGGGCGTGAAAACGCCTGGGCAGGGAAAAGATCTCGTAGAGGACCCCGTCCACGCGGAGCCTCACCTTGATCTCCCGCTCGTAGGGTTCGATGTGCACGTCGCTCGCCCCCAGGCGCAGGGCGCGGGTGAGCATGACGTTCACCAGGCGGATGATGGGCGCCTCGTGGGTGGCGTCCATCAGGTCCTCCAGTTCCTCCAGTTCGCACAGCACCAGGCTTTCGGACTGATAGGTTTCCAGGTCCTCCACCACCTGGTCCGCCTCGTCCGGCGACTGGTCGTAGAGGAGGCTGATGGCCGAATGGATTTCCCCGAGGGGGCTGAGGACCAGCTTCAGGGAAGTGCAGCCCATCTGGCGTGCCAGGTCGTCCGCGGCCAGGTAGCTCCCCGGGTCGTGGACCGCCACGGTCAGCTCTCCCTCCCGGGACCTGAGGGGGACGAGGCCCGCCCGTTTCAGGTACTGGATCGGGATGGGGAGCCGCTCATCCATGTCCAGCTCTTCCAGGATGTTCCTCCGGAAGGGGACGCCCAGGCGTTCCGAGAGCTCAGAGAGCTGGTCACATTCCGGTTTTTGGCCCGTCATTCCTCGAACCCTTTCTTTCTCAGGAAATCCTTTTCCCGTTTCTCTTCGGCCCTTCCCGCTTCCCGGTCGATTCCTTCTCTCTTCTTGCGGTAGATGGCCTCGGCCTCCTCAGGGCTCTCCACGATATGAGGGGTCAGGAAGACCAGGAGATTGGTCTTGTCGTCCTGGTCGGACACGCTTTTGAAGAGCCACCCCAGGCCGGGTATTCCCCCCAGGCAGGGGGTCTGGGAAGAACCCCTGTTCAAACGGTTCTCGATGAGGCCCCCGATCACAGCGGTCTCCCCGTCCTTGATGGAGATGGTGGTCTTGGCCGTGCGGTAGGTGGTGGTGGGAGCCAGATACCCTCCCTCGGCAGTCTGGGAAATCACCGACTTTACGCTCTCCTCCACCTTCAGCCTGACCGTGCCAGCGTGGCTGATCTGGGGGGTCACCTTCAGGGTGACCCCCACATCCTTGTACTGGAAGGACTGGATGGCCCGGTCCGTGGTGGAGGTGCCCTGATCCACACGGCTCACAAAGGGGATGTTCTGACCCACCTCTATGGAGGCCTCCTCGTTGTCCAGGGTGAGGATCTGGGGGGTGGAGATCACGTTGAAGTCGCTGTCGGTCCTCACCGCCTTCACGAAGGCGGCTACAGTGGGGAAGACGATGTTTCCCAGGGTGATGCCCCTGCCGATCACCCCGGCGACGAAGCCGGGGGAAACCTTGCCGCTTGAGATGCCGTCCAGGTCGCCGCCCCCGCTCGAAGAGCCGCTTCCCCTCGTTGAACCCCCGAACCAGACCCCGCCGTCCTTGCCTGCGCCGTATCCGCCGTCATAGATGTTGCCCACCCTCCACTCCACACCGAGATCCAAGGCCTTGGTGGCCGACACCTCCATGATGAGGGCCTCCACGTAAACCATGGTTCGGGGCATGTCGAGTTTTCGGATGATCTCCTCCAGCACCTGGTACTCCTCGGGCTTGGCCACAATGATGAGGTTGTTGGTGGCCTTGTCCGCGTAGATCTGGATGTCCTTGGAAAAGGGGGAGGGGGTGGCTGCCTTGTCCTTGGAATCCTTGGCCGCCTTGGAGGGCAGTTCGGTGAGCACCTTGGCCAGGGTTTCGGCCTCGGCGTGCTGCAGGTGATAGAGGTGAACGTTTTCACGGGGGGTGACCTTGGCCAGGTCGAGTGTCTCCACCAGCATGCGGATACCCGCCATGTCGGATGCCCCGGCCCTCACCACCACGGAGTTGGTCCTGGGGTCGGCCACCATCTTCATTCTTTGGGTGGAGTCCTTGGCCTGCTTGCCCTTCTCCTCAAAGAGGGTGAGGAGCTGCTTGGCCAGGTCTTCGGCGCCTGCGTTCTGGAGTTGGAAGACCCGGATGTCCTCGTCCCCCGGCACGTCGAGTTCCCGGATGATCCTGAGCAGGCGGCTCACGTTGGATTGGGTGTCGATGAGGATCAGGGTCCTTGTTTCTGGGTAGGGAAGGATGACGCCTGTTTTCTCGACGAGGGGGGTGAGGATCTTGGCGAGGAAATCGGGATCCGCCACCTTGAGGGGCACGAGCTGGGTGATGATCCTGTCCTCCCGGGCGTCCGGACCACTCCCGGTCTGCATCCCCATGCCCTTGGTCCTGGCGGCGGCGGAGGGGATGATCTTGGTGACCTTCCCTGCTTCCACGATGGTGAAGCCATGGACCTCCAGGACGGAGAGGAATACCCTGTAGGCTTCGTCCATGGTCACCTTCGAGGGGGAGAGGATGGTCACCTGTCCCTTGACCGCCGGGTCCACCAGGAAGTTCCTGCCCGTGAGGTCGCTGATGAACTTGATCAGGGTGGTGAGATCCACATCCCTGAAGTTCATGGTGATGTACTTCTTCCCCTGCTGCGAGGTGACGGACGGGTCGGTCTTGTCCGGTTCTTCCGCAAAGGAAGGCAGAGCGACTGCGAGCATCAGCAGGAGCGCAAACAGGAAGAGCCTCGTCTTTGCAAAGCCTTTACACATGTTCCTTCGCCTCATGAGGAGGGCCGACTCCCAGGGGCCTGCGGTGGGGTCGTCCTCACTCTCGCAGGCAGCCTTGCGGGGGGTCTGGGTCGCGGCGGCGTCTTGGCCAGCGTCTTCGGGGCCGGGGATCCGGTTTCGTCGGCCATGAGCAGGGCCTCCCGGCTCCCTTTCACACTCAGAATGACCCGGTCTTTCCCGATATCCACGACCCGGGCCCCCTGTACGAAGTCGTTGACGCCGTAGACATCCTGCAGGTTCGTCTCTCGATCCGTTATGATGGCAAAGGATGCCTGGTTTTCCCCCAACACCGTGCCTTTCAGGAGCAGCCCGAGACTGGTGGGCTTGATCTTCTCCTCGGCCCTGCCGGGAGCGGCCCGCTCCGCGCTGCTGGTGCCGAAGATGTCCTTCTGGATGATGATCGCCGGATCCTTCGCCTTCCCCGACCCTGTGAAGAGGGGCTTGGCGGGAGACCCCTTTCTCTCGGGGTTTGCCTCTCGCGACACCTCCCCGGGCTTGTAGTAAAAGAGGCCCTCGGCGAGCCTCACCCCGGCCAGGACGGCCAGACCTACAAGCAGGAGGTTCAGGAAAAAGAGCACTCTCTTGAGCTTCATCCGCCCACCTTCGGATGCAGGTCTTCGTCCCTGCCGGGAAGAGGAAAGGGCAGGACCCTTGGAGACCTGCCCCCCTTTCCATCTAGGACCTCACATGATGTGACCTGCGCAATCCAGCGGCTCTCGCCGTTCATGCCGAGGTATGGAGGCATGAACTGAACGCTTACCCTACCCGCCCTTCCATAGCCCAGCACGAATGATTCATTCGATCGTGCCCATCACTATCCAGGGCGTGTTGACAAAGGGTTAGGGCATCATGAGGTTTCTGTTAAGGCGGGGCTTCATCCGAGGTCCAGGGTCCTGAGGGCCTCCCGGGCCGCCTTCTTCTCCGGGAATTCCCGCTCCTGACGGAGGGAGCGCTGCAGGTGATCCCTCGCCTTTCCTTTCTCCCCGAGTCTCAGGTAGGCCATGCCCAGATGGTAGTCCAGGATCGGGTTGTCCGGATCCTTGTCCCTGACCGAAAGGAGCAGGTCCCGAGCCTTCTGGTAGTCACCAAGGCGATAGAAGATCCATGCGCCCGTGTCTATGAGGGTAGGGACGTCCTTGTGCTTTTCGAGGAGCGGCTCGATCATGCCGGCCGCCTTGGTCAGGTTCTCCTTCGTAGGCTCGTGTTCCGCGTAGTAGTAGGCCAGGTTGTTGACCGCCACGGCCGAATCCGGTCTTCGCTCGAGAATATCCTCGTAGATGGTTTTGGCCTGCTTCATGTCTCCCTTCTGGTGCAGAAGGGTGGCCAGGAGCATGCCGATGTTGAGGTTCCCGGGGTTCTTCTCGCGGATCCTCCGGTACTTCTCGATGGCAGCGTCCAAGGATCCCAGGCTCTGCTCCAACTGGGCCAGGGCCAGCAATGCCTCCTCGCTGTCGGGATTCATCTCAAGGGCCTTCTCGAATTGCCTGCGGGCCTGGTCGTCTTCCTTCTTCAGGGCGTAGAGCCTTCCCAGGGCGACGCGGTAGGTGCTGTTTTCCGGTCGCTTGCTGACCTGTTCCTCGCAGCGCGCCATGGCCTGGTCGAGCTTCTTGTCTCTCGCCAGCAGTCCCAGGATCTGATTCAAGGCAGGGGCAAAATCGGGGTTGATCTCCAGTGCCTTCTCCAGACGGGAGACCGCCTCCCGGTCCTTCTTCTCCGCAACGTCCAAGAGGCCGAGGCGATAGGGAATCACCGGGGAGTCGGGAACCAGGGACGAGAGCTTGAGAAGATGCTGCCGTGCCCCCTCCAGATCCTTGGCTGCAAGGGCCAGATCGACCATGGCCGCCAGGGCTTCGCGGTCTTCCGGGGCAGACTCGATCATCTTCCGGATCTCTTGCCGGGCGAGCTCCGCATTCCCCTTTCTCCTGTAGATATCGGCCAGGCCGAACCGCGCCTGCCGAACCTTGGGGTCCAGGGAGAGGATCTTCTTGTAGGCCTCTTCGGCGAGGCCGGGTTCGTTGTTCATGAGATGAGCCCGGGCGAGCATCAGGGCAGTGCCGATGTTCTGCGGCTCTTCGTTGTGAACCGCCCGATACTCCGCAACCGCACCCGGGAAGTCACGCATGGCCATCAGGATGTCCCCTTTGAGTGCATGCGCTCCCACGTCCTTGGGGTTGTCCTTGAGGATCTCCTCCACCAGCATCAGGGCCTCTTCGGCCTTTCTCTCCTGGAAGAGCACGGCCGCCTTGAAGAGTTTGGCCCTGAGGTAGTCCGGTCCGGCGCCGATCTTGCCCATGAACTGATCCAGCAACCCCAGGGCACGGGAGCTCTCCTTCTCGGCCAGATACTGCCTTGCCAGCATCTCGTAAGGACCGTACTTCTCGGGCAGGTCCTTGATAGCCTGCTCCAGCACCGACTTCATGGCCTCGAAATTCTTCTTTCCGCCATGATACCGGGCCAGGGCCAGACGGTAGTTGTCTTTCTCCGGGTGGCCGGCGATCAGATCCTTCAGGACCTTCTCCGCCTCGCCGCTCCGTCCGGCCCGTTCATAGAGGCCTGCAAGGAGAAGCCTCCTCTCTTCTTTCTCCGGGTCCTGGGCCATGAGGGCCTGAATCTCCCGCTCCGCCCCCTCCACATCCCCCTTTCGCTCCAGGATCTCCGCCAGCATGAGCCGGGCCCGCTGGTGCTTCTCGTCCTGGGCCAGCAGGTCCCTCAGGTGCCGGGCGGTAGCGTCCGTGTCTTTCTTCTTGAGGCTCATGGCGGCCAGCATGAGGTAGGGGTCCGGCTTCTTAGGGTTCTTCCGGGTGACCCTGGCAATGAACTGCTCGGCCTCCGCCTCCCTCTCTTCGGCCATGAGGAGAGCCGCCATCAGGATAAGGGCGTCTTCGTGCTCCGGTTCTTTGGAGAGCACGAGATCGGCCTTTTCCCTGGCTTTCTCCCTCTCCCCCGCCGCCATGAACAAGCTGCCAAGGGCCGTTTGCGCATCCAGCAGGTCCGGGTCCAGTTCGGCCGCCTTGGAGAACAGCCCATATGCGTTCTTGAAGTTCCTTTCCTTGAACTCCACCTGCCCGAGCATGTGGTAGGCCCTGGCGAACTTGGGGTCGATCTGAAGGGCGTTCTTGAATTCCAGCCGCGCCTTCTTGATCTCTCCCTGATCGAAGAGATCCTTACCCCGGTTATAGAACTTCATCTTCTTCTGCTCGGGACTCCCGCATGCCCACAGAAGGGACGCGGCAGCCACAACCGCAGTGAGAAGCAAGATTCTTCCGAAAATCCTCATGGTGGTTCCTCCATAGTAGGTTAAAGAAGGTTCAGAGGTTCATACGGCTCCGCCGGTTCAGAGGTCAACCCTGAACCCCGAACCTTTAAACCCTTTGTTTCCGGTACTCCATCACTCCATCACTCCAACTCTTTGTCCCTCCCAGCGCCCGTGCGCAAAGGCGGCTGCCCGGCCCAAGCTCTCTCTCCGTTTCATCGCCCTGAAAGGGATACCCCGGCACAAGGTCCATAAGTCTCTCCATCAGCCCTTTCTCATCATGGGCCAATACCCGTTGGCGGATCTCGGCGATCTGTCTCTCCATGAACGCCCTCTCCGCGGAACCGGACAGGGCCACAAGGATCTGAGGGTGGGTGGTTTCCGCGTGTTCCTCCCCCCGGTTCAGGAGCTCTTCAAACATCTTCTCCCCCGGTCGCAGTCCGGTAAACCGGATCTCAATGTCTTTGTGCGGACGCTTCCCGGAGAGGGTGATGAGTCTTTCGGCCAGGGTCACGATCTTCATGGGGCTTCCCATGTCCAGCACGAAAATCTCACCCCCCTTGCCCATGCAGCCTGCCTGGAGCACGAGTTGAACGGCCTCCGGGATGGTCATAAAATAGCGCTCGATGTCCGGGTGGGTGACGGTCACCGGTCCTCCCTCCTGGATCTGTCTCTTGAAGATGGGGATCACACTGCCTGCGCTCCCCAGCACGTTGCCGAAACGGACCACCATGAATCGGGTCCCACCTGCTCCCTGGAGACCCTGGATCACCATCTCGGCGATTCGCTTGGTGACCCCCATCACGTTGGCCGGGTTGACCGCCTTGTCGGTGGAGATCATCACGAAGCGTCTCACGCCGGCTTTCACCGCGGCCTGCGCAACGTTGTACGTTCCCAGCACATTGTTGTAGGCGGACTCCACGGGCGCCACCTCCATGAGGGGTACGTGCTTGTAGGCTGCGGCGTGGAAGACCACTTCCACCTCGAAACGCTTCATAAGGGCAAGGATACCGGCGGCGTCATTGATGCTGGAGATGGAGGCGAAGAGGGGAAGCTCAGGAAAGCCCTTTGAGAGTTCCATCCTCAGGTCATACAGGCTGCTCTCGGACCGCTCCACCACCACCAGACCCTTGGGCCGGAACTGGGCGATCTGGCGGCAGAGTTCCGATCCGATGGAGCCCCCTCCGCCGGTCACCATGATCGTCTTGCCCTTCAGGTAGTCCCTGATCCGTTCCATCTCGATCCGGACGGGTTTTCGCTCCAGGAGGTCTTCGATCTCCACGTTCCGGATATCGCTGATGCTCACCTTGTCGGTGAGGATGTCTTCCACCTGGGGGATGATCTTGAAGGGAACCTGAAGGGATTTGAGGTCTTCCACCACCTTTTCAAGTTGCTTCTTACCGGCCTCGGGCCAGCAGATGACGATGGCCTCCAGGCTGCGGAGGGTCGGCCGCTGCTCCAGGAGCTGGGGAGGGGTGAGGACGGGCACGTCGTTGATTCGCGACCGGAAGATCCGGTCGTGTCTTGTAGGATCCAGCACCGCGTAAGGGATGTAGTGCCTGTCCGGGTCGCCCATGAGATCCTTTACAAGAGGCTGGACCCGGTTCAGAGGCCCCACCACCAGGATGTTCTTGATCGACTGCACAGGGTGGGCCTGGAGAAAGTTCTCCCGGATGTTCCTGACCACGAAGCGGATGCCGCCGGTGAAGAAGATGCAGAAGGTGAGATCCAGCAGAGCCAGCCTCTCCGGGACCCGGAGAGGGCCCCACAGGAATCCCACAAGGATGAATACGATGGAGCTCAGAAAACTCGCCCGGATGATGTTCAGGAGGTCCTGGAAACTCACGTATCGCCAGAGCCCCTGGAAGAGGTCGTGCCACCAGAAGGCGACGAGTCGCAGGACAACGAGGGGAGCAAGGGTACGGTAGAAAAGGGCCTCTCCCTGCGGCAGTCCCTCGTCCAGGACCCTGATGCTGACCGCATAACTGACGGTGAACAGGAAGAGATGCGCTCCCAGGATGATCCAGAGGCGATGGGGGAGAATCCTCTCCGACAGCCCTTTCACTATGGGGTGGGTCAGGGCGCGGAAGAGCCTCTGGTAGAACCAGGTGGTAGGATTGATCTTCAAGGCAGATAGTCCTCCAGGGTAATGCGCGCAGCCATGGCGAAGCTGTCCAGGATGCGACGGCTTTCCACCAGCGTGAGGCCGCCATGGAGGGGCATGACCAGCCGCACCAGGGCCCCGTCCGTCCTGCGGCGCCAGATCCCGTCCCACACCATGTAGAATTTGGCGGCGAACTCACTGGTGAAATTCCTCCCACGGCCCTGATACCAGAAATAGACCAGTTGACGCGCCCCCCCCTTCTCGATCACCAGTTCATTGAGATGCACATCCACGCTCTGCCCCCTGACAGCGGTGTGTGCTCGCAGGATACGTACATGATTCATCTCAATGAACCATCCGGCGCCGGGCAGGCAGAGCCTGGGGGAGTGGACAAAGTCGCCGGCCTTGCGCTGGTATTCGTAGTAGGCCACATAGAAATTGATCAGGCCCCGGTTTGCCTTTCGGTAGTCGATGAGCACGTAGTCCTGACCGCCCACGGCATTCCACACCTTCGAATCTATCTCGGAACGTTGACCGACCCATCCCTGGAAGTCCAAGGGAAAGGCGTTCAAGGGGCGAGTGAGAGGAACAGGGGGCACATTGCCGAGGGAGCTTACGACGGAGGGGCTGACCAGGATCACGAGCATGCCGATGACCGCTGCAAGCCATGACACCCTCGCGGTTGGCACGACGCTTGCCAGGGGTGCCGTCGGCGGCTTCTCCATCCGGCCTTTCCCCGGCAGAGGGCGCAGCAGCAGGTTCAAACTGGAGAATAGGGCGATGCAGAACATGAACACGACCCAGCCGGAAAAGGAATGGAAGAAACCCTCCGCCGCCTCGCTGCCCCAATAGGTGCCGATCCAGCCGGTCCCGGCCACTCGAGAGATGTTGGCCACAATGGCCGCAGGGACGGTCGCCAGCACCAGGATCAGGCGTTTCCAGAATACCTTCTGGCCGAAGTAGGCGAACAGGACCCCGAAGGTCAGGAGGGGCAGGATGTAGCGAAGCCCGCTGCATGCCTCCACCACCTGGAGTTGCATGAAACCCACGTCGATCACATTGCCTTCCCTGAAGGCGGTGATGCCCAGGGTCTGGAGCAGGTTCACGGCACCGACGGAGGCGATGAGCTGAAGGGGGAACGTGATGTTGCGGTAAATGAAACCGGGTAGGGGCAACATGAGGAAGAGAAAGGCCAGGGGAAATGCAAGGTTCTTGACAACCGAAGCGCCGAAGAGAAACCAAGTCAACCCGATGACGAAGACGAGCATGGACACGCGAGTGGTGAAAAGCTCAGCGCCCAGTTCACCCACGACGAAAACCGCTACGGCAAACAGCAGCAGGGGCAGGGCGCGCCAGTCGGTTCCGATCTCAATCCCCTTCAACCGGTACCGCCTCTGCCAGGCAAGATAGACGGCGATGGGCACGACCAGGAAGCCGTGGGAGTAATCGTCATCATGGAACCATTGGTTTACCAGGGCTTGAATGGTGTCCCAGTAAGCAAAGGTGAGGGATCCGGCTACCAGCAGGGCTGGCAGCCACCAGGGGGAAGCCTTATGCAATTTAGCACCAATCATTTTTCATTGATCATTTGAAAAGTCAGTAGTCCGTGGCATTCGAAAACCGGGCGGTCACCTGCGGCAGCCCAGGATCACCTCGACAACCCTGTTGAGATCCTCCCGGGTCATGGCGGTACCCGAGGGCAGGCAGAGCCCCCGCTTGAAAAGGTCCTCCGACACCTCGCCGCCAACCACCTCGACTTCGTATCGCTCTCCTCCTTTGAGCTTTGAGCTTTGAGCTTTGAGCTTGAATACGGGTTGCATGTGCATGGGTTTCCAGACGGGCCTCGATTCGATGTTCTCCGCCTCCAAGGCCAGCCTCACCGTTTCACGGTCCGCGCCGAACGCCTCCGGCGTGATGAGGATCACCGTCAACCACCGGTTGGAGCGGCCATAAGAAGCCTCGGGCATGAATTCGATTCCCGGCGTGTCTCCGAGCCTGCTGCGGTAATGATCGAATATCTCCCGCTTTCTCCTAACGCGGTCTTCCAGCACCTTCAACTGGGCCAGGCCGATGGCGGCAAGGATGTTGCTCATCCGATAGTTGTAGCCGATCCGGGTGTGCTCGTAGTGGGGGAACGGGTCACGGGCCTGTTGGGAGAGGAAACGGGCCTGATCCACGAGGGCCTTGTCCCAAGAGGCAAGCATCCCGCCTCCGGAGGTGGTGATGATCTTGTTGCCGTTGAAGGAGAAGACGGCGGCCATGGCGCCGCTTCCTGCATGTCCGCCGTTACAGGTGGCGCCCATGGCCTCGGCCGCATCCACGATCAGGGGAACGCCGTAGGTCTTGCAGACCTTGGAGAGGGCAGCGTAATCCGAGCATTGCCCGTAGAGGTCGGTGGGAAGAACCGCCTTGGGCGGCTGGCCTGAATCCGCGCATTCCCTCAAAGTCGATGTCAGCAGATCTATGTCCATCGTCCAGGTCTTGCGGTCGCAGTCCACGAGCATAGCCGTCGCTCCCTGGAAGAGAATAGGCGTCACGCTGCCGATGAAAGTCAGGGTAGAGGCGATCACAGTATCCCCCGGGCCGATCCCAAGGGTCTTCAAGACCAGGTGAATGGCTGCGGTGCCTGAAGTCAGGGCCACGGCATGGGGGATACCGGTCATTTCAGAGAATTCCTTTTCAAAGCCATCCACCATGGGACCGAGAGGGGCGATGAAATTGCTACGGAAGGCGCGGCGAACGTACTCCTGCTCCAGACCGCTCATGTGGGGAGGGGAGAGAAAGACCCGCTTCCTTATCCTCGGGGGATCCGCCGGGGCGAAAGCGGCGGAATCCGTTGTGACCTGCCTCAGACCGGTAGGAGACTCCCCTTTGGCTTCGGTTTCCGGGGGAAGGAGTTCGTCCAGGTAGGGCAGGGTGGTGAAAGGGATCTCCAGCGGTTTGAGGTCTTCCACCAGTCGGTCGAGCTCTCCCTCGGAGGCGTTCGGCCAGCATAGGACGATGTGGCGCACCTTGCCGAATCGATCCCTGCGGGACACGCACTCTTCCACGGTGAGAACCGGTAAATCGCTGATGCGCTGGCGGTGGCCCCTCTTCCCTTGAGAGATGTCCACGATGGCGGCCGGCTTGTAATATGCTAGGGGATCGCTTAGCATTTCCCCGGCCAGTGTCTGGACTCGGTTCAAGGGACCAATGAGCAGGATCTCCTGCCCCCGGTAGGCCCCGGATTTGATAAGGACGCCTTCATGAAGGGTTCGAGCGACCAGACGGACTCCGTAAACGGTCATGATGCAGAAGAACGTGTCCAGGATCAGGAGCTTCTCCGGAACACGCAAGGACTCCAGAAAGACTCCCGGGAGGGCAAAGGCCAGGGTGCTGATGACGGCGGCGCGGATGATGTTGACCGCGTCCGCAAAGCTCACGTACACCCAGAGCCCCTCGTAGAGGTCGTGGTACCAGAACACGGCAACCCGAATCGGGACCAGGAAAGGGAGAGTGCGCCCGAAAAGGGACCATGCCTCCCCCGGCAGAAAAGAGTCCTCCAGCATAATCAGGCTGAAGCCATAGCTGAGTGCAAAGAGAAGACCGTGAGCCGCCACGTTGAGCCCGAAGCGGTGGGCCTTCACCCATCCCTTGAGTCGGGTTGCGAGGCTGTTATGGGCGGCAAAAAGGAGGATCCTACTGAGGATTGCAGTCATGGTCACGCTGTCATGCCTGCTTCTTGGTCTTCCGAAGGGCTGAATTCATCTTGATGGGTCTCGCAGGAACGCCCACGCACACCGAACCCGCCTCCACATCTCGATTCACGACCGCGCCGGCGCCGATGACGGCCCAGGCACCTACCCGGACAGAGGGAAGCACCGTGGCGTGATTGCCGAAATAGCATCCCTGGCCTATGTGACTGAAGCCGGCAAAGTCCACCCCGCACGCGGTGGTGGCGAAATCCTCAAGCACGCAGTCATGGCCCAAGGATGTCTTCAGGTTCAGATGGCAGAAGTTCCCGACCCGTATGTTCACTGTGAGGATGACGCCTGCGCACAAGATGTTCCCGAAGCCCAGCGAGTTTTCCTGTCCAATGGTCGCCGAGGGGTGGATCAGGTTGGGGTAGCGCACATCGCATTTCGAGATCCGGTCCACCACCCCCATGCGGTCGGAAGGGCTGCCCAATGCAAGGGCCAGGCTGATGCCGGGCATCCCTTCGAGGGTTTCCAGACCGCCGAGCACGGGGTGCCCGTTGATTATCCTGTTCCTCAGGGCAGAGTCTTCGTCGATGAACCCGACCATATCCCACGCGGAACTCTCAAGCTCATTGATTTCCCTGATAAGCCAGGCCACCTCCCGTCCGAACCCACCGGCACCGACCACGGCAATCCTCTTCAATGGGACTTCGAGTCTCAATTCACCTGTCCTGCCCTAAACACCTTCTGCCCTCTCTGCGTCAATCTGCGTAATCTGAGGATTGAATTCGGACATGGTCGCCTCCCCCCCCCCGCTGATCCCTTCCCTTTTCAACACCTTCAGCACGGTCATGGCGATGATCTTGAGGTCCAGCCACAGGTTCCGGTTGTCCACGTACCACACATCCAGCTTGAACTTCTCTTCCCAGGTAATCGCATTGCGTCCGTTCACCTGGGCATACCCCGTCAGCCCCGGCTTCACCTCGTTCCTACGCGCCTGCTCCGCGGTGTACCGGTCAACGTACCGCATGAGAAGCGGCCTGGGGCCCACCAAGCTCATGTCGCCTTTGAGCACGTTGAAGAGCTCTGGCAATTCATCAAGAGAGGTGGCGCGCAGAAACCGGCCCAGCCTGGTCAGCCTCTCGGCATCCGGAAGGGATTTCCCGGCTGCGTCCGCGGCATTTCTCATTGTCCGGAACTTGTAGATCCTGAACGGCCTCCCATGAAATCCCGGCCTGGTTTGGACGAAAAGGACAGGGCTTCCCATGGATATCCGGACAAGCAGTGCCAGGACACCAAGAAACGGCAGAACCATGATCAACGACGCCACCACAAGCAGCAGATCAAAGAGCCTTTTCATGAGAAGAGCCTAAAATGGCCAAAATGCCCCTTCGACAATGCTCAGGGCTTTCAGCTAAAGTGCCTAAAACCAAGAACCGGCCATCCGCTTTTGGGTTTCTTTGAATCCTGAAAATCCTGTTATCCTGTCTTGATCTCTTTCCTCTCCGCGGTTCATTTTGTCACGATGTCTGCGATCCTCTCCGCCGCCCTGCCGTCCCAAAGTGGCGGAACCCGTCCCCCCTTCCCATGGCCGTCGAGTATGTTCTCGATCTCCTTCTTGAGCCGATCCATGTCTCGACCCACCAACGTGTTAGTTCCCATGTCCACGGTCACCGGCCGCTCCGTGTTTTCACGAACCGTCAGGCAGGGAACTCCCAGGAAGGTGGTTTCCTCCTGAATACCCCCTGAATCCGTGATCACCGCCGATGCGTTTGCCTGAAGGCTCAGGAATTCGAGATACCCCAGAGGGTCGACCAGACTCAGTCCCTTGCTCGCAGCCGGGAATCCGGCCGGTGAAAGGTGTCTTCTCGTGCGCGGGTGGACCGGGAAGATGACAGGCACCTCCATGCTCAACTCCTGAAGCACCGCTATGATTCGGCTCAGCACGGAAGGATCGTCCACGTTCGAGGGCCTGTGAAGCGTGACCAGGGCGTAGTCCTTCTTCAGGATCTGCATGTCTCGCGAGATACTTTTCCACAAGTCTAGGGCAGCGGGCAGCAGCCCAATCAGCGTGTCGATCATCACGTTGCCCACCAGGTGGATCCTTTCCCCGGCTACCCCTTCGTAAAGGAGGTTGACGTTCCCGTCCTCGGAAGGGGTGAAGAGCAGGTCCGAGATTTGGTCAGTGATCAACCGGTTGATCTCTTCCGGCATGGTCCGATCAAAGGAGCGGAGACCTGCCTCCACGTGGCCCACCGGGATCATGAGCTTGGCACAGACCACGGCTCCTGCCATGGTGGAGTTCACGTCTCCGTAAACGAGGACCAGGTCCGGCTTCTCCTGGAGCAAGACCTCCTCCATGCGCATCATGATCTGGGCGGTCTGGACGGCATGAGAATTTGAGCCCACATCGAGGTCCCTGTCCGGCTCGGGCAGGCCCAACTGCTTGAAGAAAACCTCGGACATGTTGCTGTCATAGTGCTGTCCCGTGTGGACAAGGATCTGCACCGCCGAGTCCTTTCCGGCGATCGCCCTCATGACGGGCGCCGCCTTCATGAAGTTGGGCCTCGCCCCGACGATGTGAAGGATTTTCATTGCAGGACAGAACTAACGTCAGACAGGATGAACAGGTGATTTTCATTGGAATGGATCAGCAGGATATAAATCGAAGAAGCCGTCAAATTCGTTCAAATCCTTCAAGTCGAACAAATCTTGTGAGTCTACTTCATCCAGTCTGACTTCTTCAGCTTTACAGCTTTCTAGCAGCCTGTCGCTCTTTGGGTTCTGATCCGCGGTGAAAAGCTTTTCTCGGTTCGGCCAATGCCGTCAGAAGCGCCACGAACTCCATCGCCTGTTTCTCGCGGTCGAAGTGCTTCACCAAAAAATCCCTTTCCGCCTCCCCCATGGCCTTGGCCCGTTCCCTGTCCCTTTCCAGGGTGAGGACTGCATCGGCAAGGGCCTGGGCATTTCCCGGAGGCACAAAGATCCTGCCGCCCGCCTTCTCAACGACCTGGCGGATCACCCCGTCGATGGCCAGGATGGTCGGGCGGGCTGCCGCCATGTAGTCGAAAACCTTGTTGGGGTAGGTTGTTTTGAACATGAGAATATCCCAGAGCGTGGCCTGCCTGGTCATCACCGACTGGGGATAGCTCCCCGTAATGATTCTTGGCCTTTGTGCTCGGTCTCCATTTTGAGGAAGAACGGCTTTTGTGAATAAGGTTGACGTACTCCTCCAAAAGTGCTTCCCATAAGCGCTCCTGAGCAAAATTTTCCAGAACGCGTTGTCTTCCTGCCTGCCCTAATCCTCTACGAAATGGTTCATCGACTATCAACCTTTTGATCGCTGCGTATAGCCTCGCAATGTCTCTTGGCGGAACCAGAAGCCCCGTCCGCTCGTCCTCAATGGCGTCTACACAGCCGCAAACCCGTGAGGCTACTATGGGTAAACCCATCGCCCCGCTTTCGAGTGGAACATATGGAAATCCTTCCCGGTATGTGGGAAGCACCACGATATCCATCCCTAGATAGTACACCGCCACACTGTAAACGAAACCGATTCTTCTGATTCTACTGTCCTGTTCAAGCACTCGGACTAGCTGATCATCCACTCTGTCTTCCGTTTCGTGGTCTCCCACAACCAACAGATAGAGATCGGGGAATTCATCCCGCAGCTTCTGCCAGGCTGCGATGAGTTCTCCAATTCCTTTGTCTCGGACAATTCGACCCACAAAACCCAGGACAATGGCGTTGAGGGGAATATGATTCTTTTGGCGGATAGTTGCTCTCGTATCCGATGGATAGTTGTCCGGATTGAACGTGCCCTTCGCATCGATTCCGTTGCAGGTGCCGTTGACGAGAACCTTCATCTTGTCTTTGCAGCACAAACCCTGTTCAGATGCTTCCTTCAGAAGGCTATGGCTGACCACGAAAACCCTTTGACTGAACCGGCAAGTGAACCGTTCCGATTCTGCAACCAGGAGTTTTTTTATCGCATCGTTTCCGCCGGAGGAGCGAAGGCCGTGGAGAGTGAAAACCCGGACAGGAACTCTGCAAAAGGATGCGGCAGCAATCCCCAGAAAGCCGGCCTTGGGTGTATGTGCATGTACAATGACGGGTTTCAGCCTCCGGATGATCCGCACCAGGCGCAGAAATGCAAAAATGTCTGCAACGGGTGACAGTTTGCGGAGCATGGGGACCTCGTAGATGGTGATGCCGTCGCGATTCGAGACCACTTCAACCCCCGGACCCGGAGAAGTGATCGCTGCCACTTCAGAAAAGTGCTGCTTCATATACGGAATCTGCCCGCCAAAGAAACTGTTCAGCGTTTCCGGCACTGTAACTATATGAAGCAGAAGAGGTCTCTTAGGGTGCTGTGAACGTATTACACGCATTGTCATCACTCCGGAAAGTGGGCCTCCATGCTTTCAGTCGGTGCGTTAGGTATTCCCCCTTCAACCGCTCAAGTCATTCAGGACAACGCATCCTCAATCCCTCTGGTACAGCGCGTAGTACCAGCGTGGGTGTTTGGGGGACAAACGCAGGGCCACATAGTCACCTATGTGGAGCAGTAAGCGAATAGGTTGCCGCACGACATCTGTCAGCCGCAATTGCGACACTTGCAACTCCGAAGATTCAAAACGGCATACTGGACATGTCATTCCAGGCCTCAGATCGTTAAATATGGCGCGGTGCCAGCGCAATATGCGCGACAACACATGGTGGCCGTTTACGACCGGCCTGCCAAATGCAGCGACGGCCATGGCGGGCAGAAAGGCGATTGGGCACCACCAGAGGCGTGAATCCCCAGCAGTATGGCCGCGCATTGGCCCCCTTCACAAACCGCGGCGAAAGCAGTCCATTTGTGGACATGACTTGACCTGTGTGCATGACTTGCTTTTAGACCAGACCGTGAGCATCCCCCGGCGTGCCGCCCGCTCAGGTCAGCGACCCTCTGTTGCCATCCCGTACTATTCTGTGGATGTTCGGCATGCCATGAACAAATTGCTGACAATCGGCCAAGGAAGGTTGGTACTCGCGTCGGCTAAGTGCCTGTCCTCACGGGAGTAACGCCATGTGGTGGAGTGCTGGGAACCAAGCACCTCCTCAAGTCTCGTTGCATTTAGCAACGTTCATGCCTTTGGCATACAGTCTCAGCGCGTGAAAGAAGTTGAACAAAAAATTTGCTTTTCGGCGTTTCCCGCGCCTGCTTCTGAAGCTATCAATCGCGCTCAGGCACGATTCATAGGTCCTTCTTGCAATGGCATCCCAACCGAATGCCTCAAGATATCGCTCCCGTGCCAAAGACGACATCCGCAGGACGTCGTGTGGATGGTTCAGCAGGCGAATCATGGCCCCGGCAAGATCTTCAACGTCACCAGGCCGGACAAGAGTACCCGTTTGCCCGTCTTCGACCTGCTCAGGCAATCCTCCCACACGTGTGGTAATCACCGTTCTTTGGTTTGCCAAAGCCATGGGAACGACCCCGCTTTGGGAGGCATCAATGTAAGGCGCCACAACAAAATCACATGCTTCATGAAGGTCAGCAAGCTCTTCCTCGGACAAATAATGATTGAATATCCTCACATTTTCGAGGTTTTCAATGAGCTGCCTGTACGGAGAAAGATCCCCTTTGCCTGCGATGGTCAGAGTAGCCTCGGGGTGGATCTTATGGACGGAAGCAAAGGCCTTGAGAAGGATATCCAGGCCTTTGTATCGGGTGATTCTGCCTACAAAGAGAATCGACTTTCTTAAAGAGGGAGGGGCTAATTGTCCGTTTCGTAGGACTCCCTCTGAAAATGCAAACGCACCGTGAGGGATAACATGCACATCCTTTTGTGACAGACCCATCTGTTCAAATGAGCGCTTGAATATTGAACTGAGAACGATTACTTTATCAGCGTTCAGCAGGGACATGATGCGGATAAGATCGAAAAAGGCATTCTCCTCCCCTTGGTGCCGCAGAGGATCATGTATGGTCTGCACGATTGGAAATGTCTTTAGGTTCGACTGAATAAGAGGGTGCCAGAGATGTTCTACCGGGAACAGGACTGCATGAGGAGCGAAGGTTCGAATTCTCCTCAAAATCTTCTTGTATGAGAGCGGATTGAGGCTGTACATCAAATTGTAGAGTGAATTCCGCCCCGTATGGAAAGCTTCGAATTGGGTCTTTCTTGGCAATAGCTGCCTGTCACAATCGGCAGATACTATCATCCGGATATCCGCCAGATCGGCCAAGGCGTCAGCCAAATTGCCCGCATACCTCATCGTTCCTCCGTATCGGGCCAAGCATACTATTGAAATGCGCATTTTCACTCGGCCCGGCTCGGAGAGCGCCTCAACTCATAGCATGACATATACAAATGAGGCGCTGTTGTGGGACAAGCAGACAACCTGGGCCATGGGTTTTCACTCTTCCACACTAAACACTTTTACCAGCAATCGATTTCTGTTGGATCAGTCTTTGAATCTCGTCCATGATCAAGCCGGTCTGGGCCTCCAGGCAGTTTTTCTTAGCCTGCGCAAATCCTGCCTGAATGAACGGTCTTCTGAGGGCCGTATCCGTAACGGATTGCCGTATGGCACTGGCCAAGGCCTTAACGTCGCCTGGCGGAACCAGAATCCCTGCCTCCCCGTTTTCGAGAATCTCAGGGATCCCGCCGACCGCGCTTGCTACAACCACCAGTCCCTGGCTCATTGCTTCGGCCAATACAAGGGGAAGGCCTTCGGAAAAAGAGGGTAAAACCAGGGTGTCGGCCTGGCCCAGCTTTTCAAAAAGTGCAGAACCCCAAGGCATCCAGCCCAACCACTTCACGCTTTCTGATATACCTAATGATCTTGCGGAATTTTCCAGTTCCTGGCGCAAATCGCCGGATCCTATGATCCATAGCTCCAGGGGCAGTGTCTCTAAAACCCTGGAAATGGCATCGAGCAAGACAAACACTCCCTTTTCAGCACTCAGCCTGCCCACAAAGACAATTCTCGGAGGTCTGTGCACCTCACCGGATGAACCCGTTCGGATCATCTCCATGGTCACCCGGCTTTCATTGGACACCATGCCCTGTTTGCTGAGGTCATAAAGTGTTCTAAGAGCATTGGAAACAAAGAAGGCCCGGTCAGCCCTGATGCTGATTCTCCGGCAGTATCTCCCGATCAGCGACCCGAACCATCTCATTCGAGGGAACATGACACGCACGGTTTGTTCAGGGTCCCCAACCTGTAATGAAATGACAACTTTCCCCTGTCCGACAAGATGGCAGGCTAGGCACGGAAAAATGCACGGCATTTTGAGAAAGAGGATATCTGATTGGGCCAGACGACGCTTAAATGAATAAAGACTCTCTGCAATCCATAATCCCCACAGCCATCGGGCCTTTTTATTCACCGAAGGCCCCAGATAAGACACTTTGCACCCGTTCACTTCCTGGGGCAAAGAATACAATGACGCGGCATCCTTCGCCTCGATTATTCTTCCCCAGAAAGTCCACTCTTGTAACTGGGGTAGCCTTTGCAGCATGTACCGGATCGGAAAAGAGGTGCTCGACCAGTGCCTGCCGTCAGGGGTTCTGAAGAAGTAATTGTCCGAAATGTAAATCAGCTTCAATGTGTTGCCGATCTTTGGGGATCACCCCAAAGTGTGGCGTGGGGTGATTGCTTGCCCGCATTGGCCGATCATCAGCGGGGGTTTCCCAATTGTGAGAATTCAGTGGCCAGATCCATGACTTCCTTGCCCTCTCCAGGGTAGATCCAAAGGCCTTTTTTGTGGGCCCAAAGATCGCGGCGGCTGTAAATTTCGGTCCCTGTGAAGAACGGGGCCTTGTCCGGAGGCAAAGCCGGGGGAAACCGCTTTGGGTATACACCGAAGACATCGTAAACATTGTCCTCGCAGAAAAGCCGACGGTCAAGATTGTAATACGTGTGTTCAGCGATTGAAAACCTCGCCAGGTTGACGGGCGACCTCGAAAAAGGCCTGTAGAAACCCCTGGTGAACCTCGTATGGGCCGGATAGGGAAATGCTGCCGGAAGAACATAATCAACCGGTCCCTCGGTTTCCACGGCCTCCGCAACGGCCTGCGATATGCGCGCATATTCATCCTCGGTCAGATCCCGTTGGCGGAGTTTCCTGACAACCGAACGACCATAGGGTTCCAGATCAAAGGCGCTCTTCGCTTTTATCTGGTCGGCTTCTTTTTTTATGGCACGAATACACGCGCGGTAATAGGAGGGCGAAAAAACATCATTCAACTTAAATCGCTCACAATTGTATCCGGGCCATAGCCATCTTTCGAAGATAAGGGCCACACCAGCCTTCTGGCACATTCTGTATGTTTCCATGAAATCCCTTCTGGAAAAGTAATCCGGTACATCCTCTTTATGCATTCCGCTCAGCATTACATGGGTGACAACATCGCGGGAAAGGACCTTCCGCAGGATATTGGGATCCTTGCCTATGGTGTGGTACCAGATGACGATCGGACTTTTTTTAATCTCGGAGGCCGACTCATTTGCAGTGTCTTTCATGGTCTGCGGTTCCGCTTGAACCGCGTTCAGGATCACACATGAAAAGGCAACCACGATGATGAGGTGACGAACCAGAAATTCCATAAAAGGCTTCTGTTCTCTATCAAGATCGGTTTTCAGAGGTTTCATCCGCGGCAACGGCTCTCAATAGCTTTCAGATTCGGCTCATCGGGCTGTATATGGACCGTCGATTGTGATGGAGGACCTTACACGATGAACCAACGCGGCCATGAAGAAGAAGGTGTAAATGAGAAACGTATTGAAAAATAGCTCGAGAGCCATACCACAGACGGCCAGCCCGGCCAGGCTGAAAACCACCCATATACCAAGAGACCGGATGAATCCATCGGCGCTCTTCATGAGGTATCGTGCGCTATTGATAAGTCTTCCAAAGAACCACAGGGCCCAGACGACCCCGAACAGCCCTGTTTCGAAGGCAATGTGTAAGTAGCTGTTGTGAGGTGTGGCATTCAACCTGACAAATTCGGCGGCCACGCCCCTTCCGCAAAAAAGGATGTAAATGCTTGGATTCCTAATGATTATTTTCCAGATTTCCATTCTGCCCAGGGCCGAGGATGCGCCTTCACCCACCCTGCCGGCAAGGACCATCTGGGTGAACTCACTCGCGAAGTAGCCCGCCGCCCCTATGATGGCAGTCAGAAACGCATACCTTCTAAGGGGGCTGAAAAGCATCAAAAGAAAAATCGAAGCTGCGAAGCCTGCCCATGCGCTGCGCGATCGCGTCAAAACCAGCGCAATGAGGAGGAAAAGGACGGCTCCCCCAATAAGCGGTTTATGACCGAAAGAGCCATCAATCCCGAGGCTTGACATACAAAACACCGTGAAAACAATGATCATCATTCCCGCGGCATTGGGGTTTAAAAATGCGCCGCCCCCCCGCACATCCTGCACTTGCCAGGGCTCTGGCCTGTACAGAGTGAATACCCTGAATAGCGGCTCGTACAATGCCTGGCCTGCTGCCGTGAAACTGCCCAAAATTCCTGCGAGAATGAACCATTTCAACATCTTCCGAACGTCGGAGAGGTCATCCATGCTGTTGTCCATGATAAATCCGAACGTCACATAGACGGCGCCTTTCAGAGTGACTTTGACGGCATTTGGCATCAGGTAATCAGGACCGGTCAAAGCCCCTGTAAATTCACCGAGACTGTTTATTGCCCAGTATCCCAGGCCGGCGACTGTGGCAAATCCAAATTCTACTTGACCCTTAAAATATCTCTTGAAAAGTAAAACCAAACCGAGGACAAGGATGTACAGATCATCCGCACCCGCATTCATAGGGAGCAAATTCGCGACCGATGCATGGGGATAACAAAACAGTACCAGCCATAATGATCTGCAAGATAATTTGGTAGCGAATATGATGAGGAAAAATGCAACTAAAGCCGCTGAACTCAGGAATGCAAGATACAATTCCGATACATCCTTTTTTCGGCCGGCCTTGCCACATCTCTTACAATGGCTGAGACTCTTTCCGCCTGAACTTCGACAGCAAACATCTCCCTTACCTTCTGCATGCCGGCCCTGCCATACCGTTCGCGTAATTCCCTGTTTTCCGACAGCCAGGCCATGGCACTCCGCAGGGATTCCAGGGAACCGGGGTCAAACAGGAGGCCGGTTTTTTCGTTTTCGATGACCTCCGGCATGCCACCAATTCTCGCGCCTATACACGGCTTGCCCAGGACCATGGCTTCCGCCAGTGCCATGCCAAAACTCTCACTCTTAGAACAAAGCATCACGACGTCTGCAGCAGCCATGACCCCATACATATCCTCACGCCAGCCGAGGAATTGCACGTGCCCGTTCAGATCTGAGTCCTGGACCAGCCTATGAAGCATCTCGAAATACTCCTTGCTCCCGCCTGCCGGAACGTCACCGGCAAGCCAGAGGGACGCCTCCATGCCCTCTTTTTCCAGTTCGGCCATAGCCTTTATGGCCAAATGCTGGCCTTTGGTCTCCTGAATCGAGGCCGGCAGCAAGAAAACGGTTCCACTCCCAGGCCTTTGCGGCAGTGGTTTTTCAGGCGGGATTTTCGAGTATCTCTCTATTTCCTCCACAGGCACCGAGTTATAGCATACCTCAATCAACTCCTTTTTAATGCCTGCTTCCATGAGAATCCGCGCCGTTGATCTTGACACCGCGATGACCCTGCCTACACGAGCGTTTATGAAACGGACGGTAAGGCTGCCAATGTCGGACGGCCTGGAAAAACCGTGAGCGTGGTAGATCATGGGTATGCGCCGGTCCGCATGAACTGACCCCATCAATCTCAGAACAGGGAGCTGATTCATGTAGACACAATGAGGCTGGATCTCACAGATGGCCCGGGCCAGCATGCTTCTGATCTTCAGTATTCTGGGGAGGGCCCGCAAGAGCTTCACCGCACGCCCGCTTGGACATCGACCTCCGATATATGGCTTCCTGAAGACCTGTTCCCCAAAACGGCAGCCGATCCCCAAACGCTCAAGCGAACGTCTGTACTCAGGATTCGCATATGGGTCGACAACCTGGATTTCAAACTGCCTGGCCAATTCAGGCAACAGGTTGACCATCACCCTCTGCACGCCGCCGAAGCTAGTGACCAGGTCGCAGACCGACACTTTGAACCGTTCATTCTGACTTGCCATGGGATCATCCGGATGCCTTCTTCCTGGCAAGAACAGCCTCCACCTCCTCTATCTCCATGTCCATACGTTCCGTCCAGGACTTCAGCTCCTTACCCCGCTCTCGGGCACCCTTGGCCAAACGCATCCGCTCTTCAGGATTTCTGATCACATGCTCCAGTGCGGCTGCAATTGCTTCAAGGTCATCCTTGTCCTCTATCACGAGAGCGTTGACATTGTGGCTCAAAAGATCGGTGGTTCCACCAACTGCTGTAGTGACGATGCATTTCCCGCAAATGCAGGCTTCGATCGCAGGGTTTCCAAGATTAGTGAGGTCCTGAAAGGAAATATAGATATCGCAAGCGTTCATGTAGTCCATGACCTCGGTATGAGGCCTTGGATCCAGGAAGAGAACACAGGAATTCAGATCGAGACTCTTGGCGAGTTCCTGTGAACTCCGTCTTTCAGGTCCGTCGCCTATGAATACGGCCTTGAATTCGATCCCGGCATCGCGAACGCGCCTGAGCACGTGCAGATGCCGGTCAATTCGTTTCCAGTAAAAAAACCTGCCGGTATAAAGCAGGAACCCCTGCCCATCATGGATGCCGAGTGCTTGACGTATTTTTGCTCGATCCACATTAGGGCGGTACACGATGTCTCTTTGAACCCCGTTCATATAGAACCTGTATCGCTCCTTCTCCACGCCCAATAAATCCAGGATCTTATCTCCCTGCGTGCCATCGTTGGCCATGATTACAAGATCCGCAGGTGCGCGCAAGGCACCGGTGTGGACAGTGTAGCTAAATACGCGGTCAGGACGGTCCAGGAATTGACTCAGTTCAGTTCCCTGAAAACGGGTAATCAATGGCAACCCTGTCTGTCGTGCCAGGCGAGAGGCAGCATGTACACCGATGATCTCATGGCCATAAATGAAGGCAGGCTGGAGCCCTTTCTGCTGGATCAAGTGTCGTGCCGTTTGAACCATCTCCCAGCTAAACACCCTCGCATATACTCGCATCCCCAAAGACTGGGGCTTTAAGGATTTGACGGGTGTGATCCTGCTTTCCTTACAGTTATTGCCATTCGCAGAAATACCGGGGATTGCACCAACCATCCTGCGCAGCCGATTTAATGCTTCGTAAGACTGAAGCTGATGTCGATAGATGTAGACCCGGGGATGGATCTGGGTCATATCCTTAAGCGCAAAACTGGTTGTGAGCATGTGTACTGAGTAACCATGCTGCGCATACCCGAGCAAGGTGTTGTATAATGATTGATTTCCTATTCCTGCTCTATTCACATCGCCAGTGAGCATCCAGACATCCAGATTGGTCAGCAGGATAATACTTGGGTCTATTTCACTCGGTTCCTTGCTCTGCATCTCTCCTCTCCCGGTCATCAAGATAACCCTACGGCGGGTCCGTCCTCTATCGCAAATATGGTATATTGTATGGTCATTTTCATAAGTCTGTGGTCGCTCTCCATTGCAGACGATCATACCCACGCGAGACGTGGGATAACAGACCGAAATATTAGTTAAGCCCACATCTGGTTAAGGACCGATCGATTACTCAGCACCCCCGTTCGCATGGCGCACGGTTGTCTTGCTGCTCAAGATATTGCGGCAGATGTAACGCAAGTCAGACCCCTTAAAGACGAAGGACTGGCTTAAATCAACTCCATACCGGTGGCCTGCAACGCACGCAGCCGCAAGCAGGCTGGCAGACGAGGAACAGATCTCAGCAATGGCTGCGCCCGCAATGCCGAATCGGGGCACCAGCAAAAAAGAAAAAAGGACCAAGAAAGGCAGCGAGATCCCCCATATTAAGGAATTCAGCGAGGGCTGCCCTGCGCCGGCAAACAAATTGGTAAAAATGTTTGTGGGTCCCTTGATCAAATGAGCAAATGATAAGAGATACAAAGGTTGCACGGCTGCAAGAAAGCTGTGCCCGTACAATAAAATGATCAAATAGCGCCCAAACACGAGGAGGAAGAAAACGATCCCTATTCCCATCGCCGTTTGAATGCGGGTTGCGCGCTCAACCTGTGCAGTTCGCTCCGCCTGGTTGACGCTTGACCACTTGGAATACAAAAGCGGCGTCGCGGAAGCGCTCAAAAGCTGCATAAGACCGCACACTGCAATCGCTCGACCGTAATACCCCACCTCCGAAAAACTTTCGTGCATGAAATGCCGAAGCAGCAAGATACCCATGGTTGCGCTTGCTAGCTGGACGATGTTGCTAGACGCAAGTTGCATTCCATGGGGCAGCAACTTCCAGAAGAATCTTGCGTCAAACCGTTCATGCCATTTCAACCCGTCTCGCACAAACCAGATGCATACCAAAGCGCCGGCTGCGTTGCCCACCGCCATTGCTATGATTGCTTGCACCACGCTCAAGCGGGTCGTAGCGGCAAGGCAGGCAACTGTGACAAGATATGCAGAGGGAGCCGCCACTGTCACCAACACAGCCTCTCTCATCAGCAGCTCGGCCACTAATACAGGCCGCAGGAGATTGACCAGCAGGACGCCCAGCAGGCCGACACCAAAGATCAGCAGGGCCTCGATCGGTACTCGCCCGAAATAGTTGACGAACTCCTTTACCGCACCAACATATCCCACGAACAAAACAGTGCCCGCCACTGCCCACCAGTACACGGAATTCATCACAACAGCCGCTTTTGGCGAGTTGAAGTGATTCAAGAAATAGACATTTGCCTGCCCGATCCCCAGAGTGGCGACTGCCACAGCGAGTGTTGAGGTGCTCAATAGCAATTGATATTGTCCCATGCCGTCAGGGCCCAGCTTTCGTGAGAGGATCATCTGGGTGATAATCCCCAGGGCCGCACAAATAACAGTCCCCCCGGCCGATAGGATGCTTTTGCGCAATAGACTCATAAGCCGATTCCAGAAGAAATCAATAAGCGGGACGATGTGATCTATTCCTATCTCTTAGATGCATATATGTATCCGTACCCATTATTCACCTTGCTAATGCCAGTCATAAAGCCTTTATCACCTAGGAATTTCTTTAGCTCTATCACATTAGCGACTGCACGAGATGCATGGACCTCAAGCGCAATCGTTTGAATCAAATTGTATACGCCTGTAGGAGTCGAATACAGGATCTCAAACTCCGCGCCTTCACAGTCCATTTTCAACACCTCACATGATGATATTGCATTCTCCGTGAAAACATCCTCCGGAGACACGACATCGATTAGCGCTTTTCTGTTTCCGGAACCAAACATACTATGATTGCCAGATTGACTTTCACCAAGAGTAATTGTGTCCCCACGTCCCCATGCCCAAACGACAAAGGCAGTAGGCCAATTCTTAAAAAGGTGAATGACAGTAAAAGCCATCCTTATGAGACGGATGGTGCGTTTCGTAAGATACATATTCCCCTCCCTTCACTTTGATGATCACGAAGACTGGAACGGACCGGAGCAACTGCCATAGATCTCCGCGAGAGTGGAGGGTGACCCGGAAGTTACGAAAAAATTGCCGCTCCGCCGTCAAATGGGCGTCCTCAGAAAGAAAGGATTCGTATGCTCCGGATGAATACCGCCCGCTTTCAGATTTCTCAACTAAGAGACGGTCTTGATGGAGAGCCGGGCATCCTCAAGGCCGTATCCCCGGCCCGACAAGATGTCCTTGAGAACAAAGGGGGACGCTCCTCAAATTGTGATTTTCTACAGAATGGGCAAAGTACAGCTTGATGTCGGTGGTCCCCGCCTGAGGTTTATCCGCCTTTGGCGGACGGGCAAGCATTGTCCGTGGCAAGGTGGGAAAACATATGAAAACGACTGGCCACCAACAAAGGGCCTTATTCTTAGGCCTGAACCTGTGGCGGGCCGTGCATGACGTTCGCGATGGTTTTGGAGTTGACCGTGCCGCGTGCGCCGTGCACCATCTTAAAGTCTACAGTCTTCAGAAAGGCGTGCCCGACAATCGCACTTCCTCCGGGCCCAGGATGGATTTCATGTCGATGAGGCAGTCGTTGGGGGCTTTATGGAACCTGAAGGGACCAGATCTCCCATCCGGACACAGCCGTGATTCCTGGTTCGAGATCAAAGGACGCCTCGGTGGGGCATGCCACGTAAGCCTGAGGCACATGATCCTTTCCGTAGAATTTCCGCAGCCGCTCAATCCCCTGAGTATCCTCTTTTCCGGGGCGGTCTTTGATTTTGCATTCCACGGGAAACAGCATCTGATTCCGCTCGATGAGCAGGTCCACCTCGTTTCCACCTTGGTCACGCCAGTACCAGAGCATGAGAGACGGCTCGTGCCAGTCCCTCCATCTCAACCACTGCCCGACCACGTAACTTTCCCATAGCGCGCCAGCTTCCCGTGAAGCCCAAAGCCCATCGGCCGAAGTAAAGCCCATCAGGTAGGCTGCCAAGCCGGTATCGGTAAAATAAAGTTTTGGGGTTTTTGAAATGCGTTTGCCCAAGGAGCGATAATAGGGTTCCAGAAGAAATACCTGGTTGGAGGCCTGAAGGACGCTGACCCACTGCTTTGCGGTTGGGGTGGAGATGCCCACATCCCTGCCCAACTCCGATAGATTCAATGTTTGTCCGCAACGGGCGGCGCAGGCTCTCAGAAAACGCTCGAAATCCCGAAGACTGCCCACATTGAGGAGGTTGCGCACGTCCCGTTCGAGATAGGTGCTCACGTATCCCTGATACCACCGCTCCCGCGTCGGTCCTGCTCCCGGATCTGACCAAAGGGCGGGAAAGCCGCCCTTCCAGAGGAACTCCTGCCAACTTTGCCCTGTGCTTGCGGCGGCAGCCGATCTCCACTCCTTTCCCGAAAGCCCCAGGAATGGAATGACAGCGGCACGTCCTGCCAGGCTTTCGGCCAGGTTTTCCATGAGCAGGAAATTCTGAGACCCCGTGATCATGAAGAGACCCCTCCGGCCTTTTTCTGAATCCACATAGGATTTGATATGGCGGAAGAAGGAGGGAGCATACTGAACCTCGTCTATCAGAAGCGGCGGAGGGTGCCTCTCAAGAAACTCCTGAGGCCTGGTTTCCGCTGCCTCGGCATTCGACGCGACATCCAGGGTGACATAGCCGTAATCGGGAAACAACCGCTCCAGAAGGGATGTCTTTCCAATCTGCCTGGGGCCGACCAGGGCGACAACCGGAAATCCCAACGAGGCTTTTCTGATTTCGGATGCGATTTCTCGTTCTATCCACATGAACGAGGATTTTATAGCAAGACTTTAAAATTGTCAAACCCGTGCTTTAAAATTGTCAAGAAATTGCTCCTGCGTGGTTTTTAGAGCTTAGAAGTGGATCCATATCCTCAGATCTATCCGCCCCTTGCGGACCGGCCCGACTGGCGGCGGGAGGGAGGTGCTTTTCTATACTGTTACCCTAGCATCTTTTCTCTGCAAGAGACTTTGTTTTGTCTTTCTGCGAGAGGGCGGTGGATTTGATCATCTCCTTTTGTGGCACGATCCGATCCCAAGCCTTCAGGACCTTGCCTTCCTGCACGAGAAGGATTCTGGGCATCTGGCCGTTTCCCAGCAGCCGCCAGAACTCCTTTTCGTCGATTCGGCCGATGGAAAAGGAGGGTTCGAATTCATCCATGAACCTGCGAATCTCCACCTCGCTGTTCTTGCCCAAGGCAATCATGGGGGGCAGGTCCTTTTGGGCCGCCAGCTCATCCAGTTGGGGGAGCAGTTCCTTACAGTGGGCACAGTCCGTTCCTATGAGGACGACCAGATAGTCTCCCCGAGACAGATCAACATCCCTGAGACCGGACACATGCACCTCCTTGACGCGCTCCACCATGATGTCGCTGCTTTCCGGCCGGACCATGGCGGATATGGGGAAGCCCGACAACATGGGGAGGACGAGACCCACGGCGCATGCGACTGACACGGCCCAGGCCAGCTTCTTGCCGTTTTGATGCAGCTTCGGACGATAGGTCTTCCAGGACGCCAGCGTAAGGGCGAAAAAGACCAGATTCTCGATCAGGGCCTGCGCGGGGGTGGTCTTCAGCCATGCCCCGTAGCAGCCGCACTCATCGGTCGCCCCGCTCAGCCAGGCCCACGACGTCAGGCATGCGAGCCCCGCCCAGAGCAGCGAAGTCAGGGCCAGGGTCGCTCTGGGCCGATAGAACAGGACAAGCGCTATCCCGAGGCCGAATTGGACCCCGATCATGAGCCATGCGCCCCAGGTCACGAGGACCGGATGGGTCAGTAGCCCGTAGGCCGTGATCTGCCGGATAAAGAGCCCCATGTCCGTGGCCTTCATGATGCCGGCCGCGAGCAGGACAAGACCAACAGCAGCGGCCGCGAGGCGGGAAAAGGCCTCGGACAGGCTCCGCCCCCTTCGGGGCAGGCCCGAACTCGTGATAACATCCTCGAAACTCATCTTTTTATGCTCCATGACCATGAGGAGGTCTTCCCCTTGGGGAACCATACCCCAAACCCCTTTGGGATGGGCCAGAATAGGGGTTGGTCTGTTAAGATTCCATTTGAGGAGGATGAGATTTCGGCTAATTCAGCGCATGGGGCCTTTGGCCCTGTTGACTACGGCCCCGATCATCTGCCGGTGTTTCAGCATTTCGATGGCCTGAACGACATCCTTGATTCTGGTTTTCTCCGACTCTACGACCAGCAGAACCGCGTCCATGAACCTGGAGAGCACCAGGGCGTCGGCCGAGGAGAGAAGAGGCGGGGTGTCGAAGATGAGAAAGCGGTCCCTGTAACGCTCCTTCATTTCCTTCACCAGTGCCTCCATACGGGGGGAGCCCAGGAGTTCCACCGAGTTGGTGAGCGAACTCCCGGCCGGAAGCAGCACCAGTTTTTCAATCCCGGGGTTTACGAGGAGGTCGGGGATTTCAGCCTGGTGCAGCAGGTAGTCCGAGAGCCCCCTGGGGCAATCCATCCCCAAAAAGCGATGAACAGCAGGCGCCCGGACGTTGGCATCCACCAGGAGCACGGTCTGGTCCAGCTTCTGAGACATGCTGAGGGCCAGGTTGATGGCCGTCCAGGTTTTCCCTTCAGCGGGGTTCGGGCTCGCCACCAACAGGCTGTTACCTCCGATTTCCTCCATCTTGTTAAGGACCTGGATGTGAAGGATCTTCATCTGGTCGGCCAGGGCCTCTTCGGGAAAGAGGGAGACGATCTTGTTCTTTCTGAGGCGGGCTGGGTCAACGAGGCTCACCCTTGTGCACGAGTAGGTGGGTGAGACATCTCGAGCCTCAAGAGGCATCCTCTCCCCACCCCCGTTTCTCTTCTCTTCCTTGGTCCTTTGCATGGCCTCTTCCGGTTTGTTCATCTCCGCCGGTCCTGGCGCTCAGAACGCCGTGACTTTCAAAAGCTTTCGCTCCGCCCGCGCCCAGAGCACATCCAGGGGCATCAAGAACTGGTCTACGACAAAAAGGGTTGCGCAGAGGAGGACGGCCGCCCCCAACAGGGCCAGTGCCCATTTGACCCGACGCTCCCTGATCTCCTCCCGGCTCACGACCAGGGAGATCACGGCCAGCACGGGAAGTCCAGAGATGGCCGTGAATTGCTCCCCGGTCTTGATGGAGGTGTCGGCGAACTCCCTGACGGCGGCCATTCCGACCCCTGCGCCCAGCGCAAGGACAAGACTGATCACCGCGATGGCGATGCGGTTGGGCTTGTGGGGCTTTTCTGGCAATTGGGCGGGGTCGATGATGGTGAAGCGCTCCCCACGCTGGGTTTCCTCCATGCCCTGGGCCACCTTGGCCTCCAGGTACTTGCTTGTGATCTCGCTGTATTTGGCCCGGGCGTTCTGGTAGTCGCTGAGCAACATGGTGTACTCCTTTTCCACCATGGGGGCACGATCGATTCGAGCCTGGACCCTCGCGATCTCTTCCTTGATATGTCGGGCCTGTTCGGTCAGGGCAGCGATCTCCAGATCTGCGGAGGCGATCTGGGTCTTCAGACTGATGTACACCGGGTTGTCCGGCTTCTGATCGGACTTCTCTTTCGGGGAGACTTCCTTGTCCTGGCTCTCCAGTTCCTTGCTCAGGGCTTCCACCTCCCTGGAAAGCCTGGCCGCATCCGGATGGGTCGGAGCGTGGGTCGCCTCGATGGATGCCTCCTTCTGCTTCAGGTCCTCCAGCTTTTTCACCTTGTTCACATCTGCCCCGGTCTCGTACCCCTGTGCCTCCAGTTCCGCGATCTCCTTCCGGAGTTTCCTCACGTCCGGGTGCTTGTCGGAAAGGCTGCCCTGAAGCACCACAAGCTGGAGGCGCAGGTACTTCAGGCGTTCCGCCGGGTTCATCATGGTCTTGCCCTGTTCATCCACCAGGGGGGTCAGGGGGTCCACGTTCATGATCTGGCCTTCCAGGAGGATCTTGCGCTCTTTAAGGGTGTTGATCTGCATCTGGATCTGATCCAGGCTCATCTGCAGGCGGGAGATGGTCTGCAGATTGGACGGCGTGAACTCGGGGAGTTCCTGGAGATGCGCCTCCTTGAATTGGCTCATCCTGTTCTGGATCTCCCCGATTTCCGCCTTGAGCTGCTCCATCTCCTGCTGCAGGAAGGCCGTGGTGTTGGAGGCCCGCTGCTCCCTCACCTTCAGGTTCTCCTCCAGGTAGAGGGATGCGAGCACATTGGCCACCTTCTGGACCACCCCTGGGTTTTTGCCCTCGTAGGAGAGGGTGAAGGCCACGGTGACCGCCTCGGCCGCGGCCCTGCCCCCTTTTCTGCTCAAGACGTCGGTGCTGATCGTCTTGAACTTGATGTCGTCTCTCATCTTCTCGACGATTTCTTCCGTGGTGAATCGCTCCCTCATGTCCTCATAGAGGTTGAAGCGCCTGATTATCTCCGTCAGCCTGGTCCGGCTCATGATTTGCTGGGTAATGGCGTGCAGGCGTTCCTCCACCAGGCTCGTGATGGAGGTCTTGACGTATTCGGGCGGGATCTGCTGGCTCTCGATAAGGATCGTTGACCTGGAAAGGAAGACAGGGGGGAGCAAAAAGGCAACCAGCAAGCCGGCGATGAACAGGATGCTGAAGGTCAGGAGAAAGCTTCTCCTTCTCCGCCTGATGATGGAGTTGAAATAGGCGAGGTCCCTGCCTGGAGTCACGGGGTCCCCGGATGCCGGTTCGGGCCACGTAGGATGGGTCACCATTTGCGGGGAAACCTCATAGTCACGCCTGCCCAGATTCGGTGGCGCCGGGCGCTCCGGTCATCGGTGGATGCCTCGTCCCATGACCGGGAATAGCCGTAGCCGGCGGTCAGCACGTGGTCCCGGGTGATTCTCCAACTGAGGGAAGGGGTCATTTGGAAATACCAGTCGTCCGTACGGCTTCTTTCACCCTCGGACTCCGAATGGGAGAGCGCGGTGGAAAAGCCTGCACTGAGCCTTTCGCTGAAGGCGCGGTTCACGCTCCAGTAGAGCCTGTCCTCTACGATGGCCTGCCCTTCCGCGGAAAAGCCCAGGTCCCGCTTGTAGCCCGCGGAAAGGCTGTGGCTTTCCCCTTTCATACTCATGGAGATGTCCGCCACCCCGCCCCAGTTGCTCTCCTCCAGCTTCAACTCATCGACCGTGAACCGGTAGGGGAAGGCGGGCAGCAGGGTGGGGTCAAAGACCGCGTTTTGTTGAAGCACGCTGTATTGGGTCCGCGTGTGTCGGACTCCCAGCACGGCCTGTGAAGTGAGGGTCTGGGTCCAGGACCTTGTCCATCCCGCGGAAAGCCCGTAGTTGTCCGTTTGGCTCCGTTCCGAATCGTAACGACTGTAGTAGGGCTGGAACAGGATCCCGTTCACCTGATCGGACAGGGTTCGCCGGTAGGTGAGGCTCAGCGAGTCCTGCGTGGAGTCTACGTACCCTTCCCCGCTGTACTCCGTTCTCTGACGACTCCCGTCCAACCCCAGCGTGGAATAGGGGGTCAGATCGTACAGGCACCCCGCTCCCCCATTGTAACGCCGGCGGTCGACCCCTCGCACAATGAGGCCGGTCTCCTCCAGTTCGGTCTGAAGGGCCTCGTCTTCGGTGATGCCGGCATTGGCCGAGAATTGGAGTCTCTCATATGCCCAGTGCCTGGCGTTTGCAGAGAGGCGCAGGTATTCCGTGTTCCTTTCCTCCTCATGGGCATAGCGCATCAGTCCGAGGCCGACCCTGGAGTTCAGACTAAAACGCTCGGTCTCGGCCTGGACGCTTACAGACGGCGTCAGGGTGGCAATGATGTCGCTTCTCTCGTCGGATCGGCCCATGTCCACGTTGTCGTTCCATTCGGTCCTCACGTCCAGTTCCGGGACGAGGGTGATGTCTGCCGCCTGGATCTTCGGGGCGAAACACAGGCAGAGGATGCCCAGGACGGCGAACCAGGTCAGGATCGACCGCCATATCACGGCACCACCACCACATCTCCCCGCCTGAGGAGGATGTTTTGCTCGATCTCCTCCCCCTTGACCACCTTCTCGTAATTGAAGGGGACCTTGACCGTTGTCCCCCCGGCCTGTCGGAGAATGAGGATCATGGTGGATGCTGCAAAAGGGTTGAGGCCCCCCGCCATGGCCAGGATCTGCATGACGTTGCTCTCCATGCCGATAGGGAACTCGCCCGGTTTCATGACCTTACCGATCACGAAGGCGGTCATGCTGTTGGCGGTCATGAGCATGACGTTCACCGTAGGGTCGGGGATGAACTCCGAGAGCCTTTCCGTCAAGACTTTACGGAGTTCCGAAACGGTCATGTCTTTGGCCTTGATGTCATCGACCAGGGGGAAGGAGATCACCCCGTCCGGGGGGACCACGATCTGCCTGGTAAGGTTTTCATCCTTCCACACCGACACGATGAGGGTATCTTTTGGCCCGATCCGGTAGAGGTCCTCCTGCTGGGCAAAGGATACGCTGTGGAGCGCTCCCGTGATCCCGATAAAGACCAGGCCCAGCAAAAATCGAAAGAAATACGCGTAGGTCATGAACTTCCCGCCGTTCAGAATTCGGATCGACATCCCCGCACCACATGGGGTAAAAAATCGCATTATTGGGTGGCTTTGTTGGCATTTGGTTAGCGTATGGTGAGATTCTCGCTAAGCTCGTGCCTTCAGAAATACGATGGCGTTCTGAGCACCCCTCAAATCCCTTCGGACCTCGGTTTGCCGATCGGTTTACCGTGAAAATGGACCCCCCTAAACCTTGCCCTCTCCCCCGCCTGGTGGAGAGGGATTTTTGTCTGCGGGGGTGATCGTAAGGGCGATCATGAGCGTTTGCGACCGGAATCGGCCATGGCCTCTGTGCGGGGCTTTGGGCGCATTCTAATGAAATCCTCAGACAATGTTCATAGAAGCCTAACAAAAGGGGGTTGTATTTCGCAGGGAAGAGAATGGCCGAACCGAGGATCGCGGAATGGACAAATCCAAGCTACTGGTGGTTGACGACGAAGAAGACATTCTCGAACTGCTCACCTATCACCTGACCCGAGAGGGCTTCAAGGTCACTTGCGCCGCCAGCGGCGAGGAGGCGCTCCAGGCGGTTCAGTCGAACACCTATTCCCTTATCCTGCTGGATCTCATGATGCCCGGGATTGACGGTTTCGAGGTGACACGGCGGCTGAAAACCGATCCTTCCACCAGGGATGTCCCGATCGTGATGCTGACGGCCAAGGGCGAGGACACGGACATCGTGGCCGGTCTGGAACTCGGGGCAGACGACTACATCCCCAAGCCCTTCAGCGTGAAGGTCCTCATTTCAAGGATCAAGGCGGTGCTCCGGAGAAAGCCGGCGGCGGCGCCGGCGGAAGGGGAGCCGAGGGTAGCGCTGCACGACATTGTCATCGACCCCAAACGGCAGGAGGTCCGGGTAAACGGCAAAAGAATTATTCTGACCCTAACCGAATTCGCCATCCTGAATTTCCTGGCCCGCCGGCCGGGGTGGGTGTTCACCCGATCTCAGATCATCGACGGTATCCGGGGCACGGACTATGCCGTCACGGATCGATCCGTGGACGTCCAGATCGTGGGGCTCAGGAGGAAACTCGGCACCGCGGGGAAGAACATCGAGACGGTGCGGGGCATCGGTTACCGGCTCAGGGATACGGATTAGAGGCCAGCATGGCCTTGGCGTTTTGTTCAGAATGCTCCGGATAGAGGATTTCCCTTTCATCGAATTCCACGAGGACGCGCAGGCGGTTAGGGTTGACGCCTCTCAGGGCCGGGCCTGATGTCTCGTAGATCCTCCAAAGACCGTCCGGCATCTCCACTTTCAGGAGGGCATGGCCGGTAAACACCCCCTGCACCGCCAGCACCCTGACGCGGTGCGGATAGCGCAGGTATCTGAGGGTACCCATCATGAAGACTGCGATGTCCTCGCAGTCCCCCTGGAAGCCTCGGTGAATAAACTCGTGGGGCGTGTCCCAGTGATCGTCGATTTCCAGACGGTAGATCACGAACCCGAGGGCCTCTCCCAGGACGTCATCCAGGCGACCTACGGTCCACCCTTCCCGTTGGATGCGGTTCTGCCATTCCCTGATCTTTTGATAGTAGAGGTCACCCGTTGTGTTCCCTGAGACACCCCTCGGGGTCTGGCAGGCGCTCAGGAGGAACAGCAGCAAAACAAAGCTTCCAACCGTGCAGAAACCTTTGCGGGCGTATCGCAAGAAGAAGGCCTCCCGGAACTTCAGAGATTAGGGGAGGGCATCGCCTTCCCACGATCACTATCGGCACGGAAAGGGATACTCTTGAGTGGGGACTTGGCAATGGAAGGCAATGGTGTCCGGGAAAAGTTGATCGCGAGGCGAGTCGGGAATGCAGGAAACGAGGACTAACAGCCCCTTTTATGAGAAGCGGCCTGGTCTGCGTCCATTTTATTTGATTTCAGGCCCCAGAGGATGTCGTCTACATCGGTTTGTTGTTCCAACCAGGAAACGATCCGCCCGCTCAGTTCGGACGGTATGGATCGGTTCAGCACAGTGAATTCCCTGTGGTTGCTCGCCCTGTCATAGAGCATCATGATTCCCGTTTTCACGGTCTCATGCAGGCACAAGGCATCCCTTATGGTCAACTGAAAAATGGACAGGGCCTTTTCCACATGTCTTCTTTTTTCCATGTCATATTCCCTCCTATGTTTTGCTCTAATATTGAACAGTGGGGTTTGGGGTTTATTGTGAACAGGTTAGAAGCTTGTGCAAAAAGAGGCGTTCACCGGGTCCGTATGGCCCAGTTTCTGCCCCAAAGACCAGCACCCATGGCAAAAAACATGAGAACAAGTGTCGATGGAAGGGGAACCGGCACAAGCGTCTCTGCAACGTCGATGGTGAAGTTCAAGGTGGACTGGTAATCGACACTCCCGAGAGATGTGCGGGCTACGTTGACCCCTGACTCCGTGCGCACAAGAAACGGGCTGTTAAAAGCCAGGCTCAGAACCCCGGAGGGTGTGTTTCCGTCATCCCAGGAAAAAATATCGCGCCACAGCGCCTCCGGCAGAAGGTTTCCGTCTCCATCCACGATTCCATCATAGATCTTGATGGAATGGATTTGGTCGATGAGGTAGTTGCTGCCGGTAGAAACAGCAAGATTCACCTGCGCCGCACCCTGGCCGCCGATGAGCATGAGGGTGTAGTCTGCCAGAGAGGATGCCTGGGCGTACAGGAAGCCCGGAGAACCGGCGAGATACCCTTGCGTGAGGCCATCCTGGGAAAAGAGAACACGGGAGTATCTCGTGCCATCCTGGTCAACCTGGTAACCGTTGGAGATTGCGTAACCCGAGCCCCGCCGACTGCGGCCCCATGAACCCCCCGATGCCGCGTAGGCATCGGCAAAGGGCGCATTGTTGTAATCGAGCGTTGATTCGATCCCTAACTGCACCCGCGCCATGCTCACGTATGAAGGATCAGCGTAGGTCACAAAGGTGAAGGCGCGGCCCGCGTCGGCCCCAAGATGGAGGCACAGCCATGTGACGCCAAGCAAAAGGGCAGCCTTTATGGTGGTCTGTCGCTTCATCGCTCTGGTCCCCTTTTTCTGCAGGGATTTGACAGTCACATTGACCTGCGAGTGTTTGCGAATCATTAGCGCTCCAATAAAAAATGGTGAGCAGGAGGGTGTTGTTGAATCGCTGCCGATGGCTCCGGCCAAGGTCCCTGCCATACCCTGCCTCCAGGGCTGCCTGAGCTTGGACTCCAGGTTGTTTCTTGGTGAAAAGACCGGCGCCCGCGGGAATGTGAGTGATATCAGTTGAGTGCGAGCGATCCTCCAATTCTCAGAGAAATATGGCTACTCTGACTTCCTGGCCTTCTTCTCCAGCCTGTTGTCCTCGATCCTGGTCCGGTACTCGTCGATCAGGTTCTCGATCTCCACCCTTCGAATCTGGGTGAACGGTTCTCTCTGGAGCACAGAGGTGAAAACCCCCTTGTTTTCGTATCGCTGGAGCAATTCTTCCGCAGCGGCCGAGAGCTTCTGGTTGTGGGAGGCACAGCGGCCGAGTTTCTGCTCCTTTTCGCTCAGAGCGGCTTTGAAGTCGTTCTCCATCCCTTTCTTTTGCGCATTGAGCTTGGCCATTTGGTTCTTGTGGTCCTCCAGGGCCTTGCGGTGCATCTTATCCAGGGTCTCCTTTTCCGCCTTGATCCCGGCGTGACGGTCCTGGGCGTCCTTGAGTCTTTGCTCCAGGCCGGAGATCCTGGCCTGGAGCCCACTGCTCATCTCCGCAAGCCGGGCCTTCTCCTCCAGAATGACCTTCTTCTCCTCTTCCAGTTTGTCCATTTCACCCTGGACCGCCCGCTTCTGGCCTTCCAGCATCACCTTGGTGCGGAGAAGCGAGGCCTCCAGGGCCTTCTGTTCCGTGTAGCGCTTGTGGAGGAGATCGGCCCGCTGCTCGAGCTTGAGGATCTTCTCGGCGCTCACGGCCCGCTCCTGGCGGAGCCTGAGATACCCGAGGGCGAGGCCGACGGAAAGCCCGACGGCGATGATCAGAAGAACTTTGAGCGCATTCTTCATGCAGGGGTCCGTTGTCCGTGGCCTCTTGAATGACGATTGGCGATTGGCGATTGATGATTGATCATTGAGAACCGTAGGAACCCCTGCGCCCTCTGCGGGCTCTGCGAGAGGCTCCCGAATTTCCAATTTCAAGTTTCATCTTGCCCATTCCTAGAACTTGGCGTTCAGATCCACCTGCAGCGTGTCGATCGCCAGGGGCGGCCCCTCGATCTCATCGGTGCCGAACCAGCGCATCCTCAGCCACACGTTCTTGTACACCCCGAGTTGTCCCCCCAGGATCCACCCCTCGGCATTGGTGCCGCCCAGGTGGAAATCCGAATCCGTGAAGGCGTCCAGCACCGCGTCCGCCTCCAGGTACTTGTAGAACAAGGAGAGGTTCCATTCCCCGAAGGCCGTAGTCTGGGGATACCCCACGGTCAAACCGACCTGGTAACCCGTCGTCTCCTCCTTCACGTTGGGGTTGCCGGTCCGGCGGGAGACGTCGTTCACGTCAAAACCCCTGTTTTTCACATAGTCTCCGGTCAGCATGATGTGAATGGGGAACCAGTAGTCGTAGTCCAGGATCCCGGTCACGTTCAGAAGCTTGTACTCGGATGCCAGGGCCGTCCTGATCCCGGCGGTCGGATCGATATCGAAGAGGGTGTTTCCCTTCTGTTGGAATTGCGGCGCAGTCCAGTTCAGCAGGTTCGGCCGGAACGGGTCATTGGCCATGCCCACAATATTCTTGTAGTCGTAAAGCGCTACACCCAATTTGAAGCTCAGCCCCATGGCCTGCCTGTATGCAACCCCTGCCTGCCCGGCATAGAGCCATTTGTCGTCCTGTGTGAACTCCTCCTCTTGGAGGGGAAAGGCGCCCAGGGTCAGGTGGCCCTTCCAGGGGTTGGAGTCCAGGGTGTCGGTCTTCAAACCCAGGGCAAAGCCCTCTAGCCGGAGATCCTGGTCCCACACCAGGTCGGTGGAGTAGAAGGGGTTGGGCATACGGCCGCCGATGAGCGAGATCTCCGGGATCTTGTCCCATATGGGAAGTTCGGGCTTGTAGGTCCACTTGAGGTAGGCCAGGTCCAGCATGATGCCGTCCTTGTTGTAATAGTCGCCGAAGGTGTCGTTGGTGGAAACCGGGTCCTTCTCGTTGCCCGTGGCAATGCCCACCCCGACCTCTACCTTGCCCACATTGACCTCCCGGTCCTCAAGGAGCGTGGCGACCGCTGCGAGGCGGAGACGGCCCCGGTAGCGCTTCCTGTCCTCCTTGGTGTTCATGAGCTCCGTGGGGTTGTCCGGTTTCAGAAGGTCTGCGTTGTTTTCGTCAAAGTAGTCGGCCTGGTACCGAAGCCGGATGTCCCCGCCCCAACGGATCCTCTGGGCCCAGGAGGATTTTCTGAGCTTTGCCTCCACATCCTCGGTCACTTTTTTCTCCAGTTGCTCCACTCGCAGGTTGGTGTTCCGGGAGCGCTGCATGAGATCGTCCGACGCGTAATGAAGGTCCGCTTTCACCTTCTTGAGGTCTTCCGTCACCCGAGCCGTCACGTCCTGGGCGATCCTCTCGGCCAGTTCCATCTCCTTTTCTTCGGGGATGAGCCTCACCACCCTGCCGGGCGGGGGGCCACCGTGCTTCCTGTATCGGTCCACGAACCGCTGGGCCTCCTCCCTGCTCATGACGCCCTTCTGCTGGAGGATCTCCACCAGGGCCTCGATACTGTCGAAGGAGGGTTCGCTTTCCTTGGCCCACGCCGCGGTGGAGCAGAGCAGGAGGCAGAGGAAAGACATCGTGATCATGAAGCTCGTTGGTCTAGTCATACTGTGCTGTCCATGGTTTGTTGTCAGCGGTTGAATCCCATTCCCTGCAGATCGAAGACCCCGCTTGTCCCGCAGGCTATTGCGGGGCCGCAGGGGCTGAGAAGAACGCCTCTGCAAGATCTCTCAATTCCACAATTCCAGCATTCCACCATTCCACAATCGTTCCGATTCAATCCTGTCATCCTTGCGAGCTGATCCGAAGCTTCATGGCCTTGGGCATGCCCTCGGGCGGGGGCTCCTGAACGCGCGCGGAGGCGAGGGTCTCCTTCACCGCATCATCCATCTTGTGATTGCCCGAGGAGCCCACAATGTCGAAGCTGAGGATACTTCCCTGCTCGTCCAGCACGATTCGCACCAGGGTCTGAAACTTGCCCTTGGGGATGCCGCCGGCCTCATCCAGTCTCTTCTTCACCTTCTGGCGGATCTCATCCTGCAGGATCTGGGTGTACCAGGCGTACCTCCTGAGAAGGGACTGGCTTCCCATGTCCCCGCCGATCAGTGCCCTTCCGCCCTTTTTCCCGACCAGGCCAAAGCCGTCCGAACCAGCGGTGCCATCCGCATCCAGGCCGAGTTGGTCCCCTGCGGGTTTGTCATCCTGGCTGTCCTTGCTCTCTTCGGGCTCGGGCTTGTCGGGCTTTTCCTCGATGACCTCCTGTTTCTTGATTTCGGGCTCGGGCGGCTTCTCCGGTGGAGGAGGCGGAGGTGGGGGCTTGATCAGGGTCACCATCTGGATCATCTGTCTCCTCTTGGCCGCGTCGTCGGAGATGAGCATCTTGACCACCACCACCCCCACGACGATGAGGAGCACCGCGATGCCCCCGGAGGCGATCCAGATGAGTTTGGGAGAGGCCCGTTTCTTTTTGTGATCGGTCATGAGCTCATTTCACCAGCTTCTGCGTCACCAGCCCCAACTGCGAGATCTCCAGCCTCTGGAGCAGGTCCAGGATCTCGATGATACTCTTGTAATAGATCAACTCATCCCCCTTGATCACCACGGGCAGGTCCGGGTCCGCGGCCTTGTAAGCCCGCAGCCTCAGCTCCAGTTCCTGCATGGTCACCGGGAAGGTGTCCAGATAGATCTGGCCGGTAGCGGCAACGGTGATGGCCTTGGTCTTGGGCTTCTGAAGCGTGGGCGCGGCGCTCGCCTTGGGAAGATTCACCTTGATGCCCTGAATGGCCGCGGTGACCGCAATGATGAAGACCACCAGCAATGTCCAGGCGAGATCCAGCAAGGGCGTTACGTTGATCTCGTCCATCATCTTCGAATCAAAGAGATCGCGTCTCATTCCTCACCTCCCAGGGACTCTTCCACCTTGAACAGGAACTGGTCCATGAACACCGTGAGCTCTGCGATAAAGCCCCTGATCCTGCTCGTCAGATAGTTGTAAGCAAAGAGGGCCGGGATGGCCACAATGAGCCCGAAGACCGTGGTGGAGAGGGCCGATGCCACACCGGGGGCAATGGCCATGATGTTGGCCTCGCCCGCCTCGGCCATGGCGGCAAAGGTGTTCATGACCCCCCAGACCGTGCCCAGAAGCCCCAGGAAAGGCCCGCCGGCAATGGCCATGGTGAGCACCACGAGCCAGGCGTTCAGCCTCTGGGTCTCCTCTACATAGGTCCTGTCGAGGGCGGCCCGCACCGCGCTCATGTCCCTGGGGGAGAGCCTCTTCCCCTCCTCGTGCCCGGGGTTCCCCATGCGGTCCCTGATAGCCCCCAACCCGGCCATGTACGACCGAAAGAGGGAGGAGTTCTCCATCTCTTCGTTCTCCACGGCAAAGAGGTCCCCGGACTCTGCGAAGGCCCCGGCGAAGGCCCGGTTTTCCCGGCCGATCAGGATGAAAGTGAAGGTCTTGGTGAAGAAGATGAGCCAGCTAAAGCCCGAGAAGAGGACCAGCAGGCCGATGATCACCCAGCCGTCCAGGCTGATGTTCTTCACGATGGTCTTGAGGTAGAAGATGGGCAGGCCGCCCGAGGTCTCCCCCGCTTCTTCATTGCCGTAAACCGAGAAATTGCCGTCAGGCCCTTCGGACTTGAATCCCAAACGGATGAGGCCTACGTTTCGAATGCTTTTGGAGATCCGGATCTCGTCCAGGTCTCCCACCAAGGGGTGTTGCCCGTCCGCTGAACCGCCGATGATCAGGCTGACGTCCAGTTTGGGGAGGGGCCCCGTGATCTGCTTCCAGGTCATTTCCAGGCCATCCTGAAAGATGGCCACCCGCTTCCGGGGTTCTCCGGTGACGGACAGATGCCGCCAGGTGTTCAGGGGGAGGTCTACCACCTCCTCGGTGGTCACCGCCTGGCCCTCTCCCGCGGCCAATGTGCAGACCACCTTGGTTCCCCGGATGGCCACCACCAGGGCCGGGGTCTCCCCCTGGCCCTGCATGGAGAAGAGGTAGGCGTCGTTCTGGGGCTCCGCGAGCTTGATCCAGGTGGAGAGGGTGAACCCCTCCGAGAGGTTGATGGAGGGCGACTTGGGAAGCACCATCCTGCTGCCCGCGCCGGTGAGGGTGATGCCGTTCCCGATCAGGGAGGGCAGGCCCTGCCCGCCAGTGAACTCCGCGGCGTGGTTTCCGTAGTTGGTGGTGTCCTTGGGCGGCCCCTGCATCTCGGCCACGTGGTAGATCCCGGCGTAGTTCACGTCGTATGTGGCGCCCGGGTCTTGGCCTCCCATGGCCGCCTGGTTGCCGTAGTACATGTAGATGGCGTTCGTGTTGGAGCCGCCGGCCAGTTGGGGCACCTTCACCCAGAGGAGGGCCATGCCGTCCAGGGGGTCGAAGCGCTCGATGTGGTGCTTCAACTGGGTCTTGTCGTCGTTCTGGACAAAGCGGATGTCCGAGCCGTCCTGCTTGGCGTTGCCGAAGTTGAAATTGCCGGCGTGGAGCCGGATCAGGACCGGCGCGTCGGTCAGGTTCTCCTTGATGTCCGCCCCGGCCAGCGAGGTGTCGAAGGTGATCTTCTTCCGGTACTGCCACTTATCGTTCCACCACGCCAAGGCCGGCGTCGCGCACAGGAGCAGCCACGCGCTTGCGAGCAATCCGATGATGCAAATCCGTGTTGCGTATTTCATTCCAATTCCGTAGTCCGTTGTCCTTTGTCGACTCCCATGCAGCGCAGAACCGCAGTGCGCACAGAGTAATTCACCATTCGAGTCTTCCACTATTGCAGCATTCCGAGATGTCCCGTCGCTTCCCTGCACCTTGGGCCTTGCGCCTTTCACCTAGTCTTCCTTGTCCTCCCCCACCCCCGTGTCAAAGGCCACGACCCGCACCTCCACCCACTTGGCCATGAACTCCTCGGCAAGCTTCGCGGCCTGGGCTGCAGCCTCGGCCCTGGACGAGGCCAGGGCCGAGCTCTGCTCCGACATCTTGCCCGCATCCGCAAGTTCCCCGGCCCCGGACAGGGCCCCCAGGTTTGCGCTGCCCGTAGTCGTGGGCACGCCGACGCTCACCCCCACCGCTTCGATGTTCTGGGCGTTCAGGACCTGTGTTGCCCCCAGGAAGAGGTTCCCTCCGGAGATCCCCGCCTCCCCGGCATCGATGATACCCATGGGCGCAGTGAGATAGATATCGCCTGGATTCGGCGGATACTGAGGCCCCTCATATCCATCCGGGTCATAGGTGAGGCAGCGTATGCCGCTGCCCACTGCCGGAGGAATGAACTTGACCACAGGGACGCCCCCGACCCACGTAAGTTTCGGCGGATCCACGTTGATAGCCGCCTTGGAGCCCTTGCCCGCGTTGATGTTCCCCTCATCGCTCCAGATGGTGATATCACCGCCCATGTAGGTCATGATCCGCGATTCGTTCACGTTCACGTCTCCCCGGGAGAAAATGTTGATCCCCCCGCCAAGGGCCGTGTAAATGCCCGTGCTTCTCCGATCCTCCTCCTCAGCGAAGAAGGTGCTTTTGCCCACATTGATTTCTCCCCTTGCCAGGATAAAGAGTTCCGTGTCCTTGGCGTCTGACCCGATCTGGGAGGTGATCATGTTGATTTCCCCCTTTCCCGGGACGTACCCTTCCAGGAACGGGCCAACCACAGTCTGCCTCGCCGCATCGATGAATCGCCTGGCCTCGTTGGTCCTTCCTTGGGCCAGCATCTTGCTGAATTCCACGCCCGCTGTCCTCAGTTCCTGGAAGAGGGCGGCAACATCCTGGGCAAGAGCCTCCTTCTCAAGTTCGCCATGCATGCCTGACATGACGATCAGCGAGCTCCCCTGATCGCCCAAGTAACCGTTAAAGACATCCCCGATGCTCTTGATGCCCCGGGTCTCGCCCAGGTCGATGTTGTTGCCTGCCTGAACAGCGAGAAACCCCGGACCGGCCTGTTCGATACCCACCAGGTAGTTGGCCAAAAGATCCTCTTTCTGGAAAACGATGTCTCCCTTTGCCTGGATTGTGGAAAGATCCATGACGCTGTTGTTCTGACCCAGATAGAATATGTCGCGAATCGAACCGCCGGCGCTGATACGAGCCTGTTTCGGCAGGGTAAGGGTGATGTCTCGGATGCTTCCTCCGGCCCGGATCTCGATGGGTGTGTTCTCCCCGAGATGAACGGGGGCATAAAGAAGCCCGGAAACAGCCTGCAGAAAGGCCCGGTCATCCTCATCCGCGATCAGACTCATGCTCCCATCCACCATTCCTCGGTAAATGCTGAAGTAGTCCTGATTTCCAGGCTTATCTCGCGATCGACTTGAAGGGAATCCGTGGCGATATCTATCCTGGATCAGGGCGCGGGTGGGCAGGTAGGTGACAACCTCCTTTTGACCGGCTTTGGCGTGCCCTTCCGGATAGGTATATTCAAAGCTGGGCATGGGGTAGTAGGCGTAGGCGGCCTCGGGAGCCATATCGGACATGAAGATCTCCGCATGCGAATTCCCGCCCCCGTAAAGCCCATCGATATCCCCCCCGGCGACCATGCGGAGCTGGCCGGAACGGGACGGAGCCAGGATCAGCGCGTTTTCAACGTGGATACTGCCTCCGGCCTCAACGTCCAGTATGGGCGGGAACAGCCCACCGGTGGGAAGGGTCACGTCTCCCAGAAGCGTCTTAACCCTCAGGGAGGCATCCTGGGCATAGCGGAGTTCGATGAGCTGATTATTGAACAGATCCTGCTTGTCGAACATGGAACCCTCCCTGGTGGTGGGGTTGATCGCCTTGCCGACAACGGCATTCCCCTGGGCAAAGATGGCGATGTCGCCATCAAAGGTCTCGATGGTCTTCTGCGAGTTCTGACGCAGGCCGAAATTCCCCAAGGCAGTGAGATCACCCCTGCCCTCCTTGACCAGAAATTTTCCGTCCACGTCCCTTACCGCGAACACCGACACGTCTCCCTTGCCGAAGGCGCCGGCCATACTCTCGAACCTGCCGCCCGCCCAGACCCTCAGGTCCCCGCCTGCCATGGCCGCAAGACCTCCTACAGGTGCACTCGGCAAGATAGCGCCCCCCCCGGAGATCCGCTCGTAGGCAGGCGCCCAATGTCCCCCCTGGCAGGCATAATCCCATGCCTCGGATGTAAAGGCCTGGAATCCTTGGGCCAGCAGGTTTCCTCGGACACGAAGTCTGATGTCCCCCCCCTGTTCTTTCCCCTGTCCATACATGTGGTAATAGCCGTGGATGTTTGTATCAAGGTAGTCCTGTCTCCGTTTCCTTCGCTGTTCCGGTGTGTAGAACGGAGGCATGAAAAGGGAATTAGCACTGGACAGAAGGGATTTATACTCTTCTGGCCAAAGCTCCGGATGATCTTTCCATTCATCCTGCCATACGAGCCGGCCGATCCCCCCGGTTGTTCGTATGCCCACGCTCTTCGAATTCGTATTGGAAATCAGGAGAAGATCCCTTCCGACATCAATCTCGATATCGCCGAGGGCAGTCTGAATCCCGCCGCTCCGATCAGAGGATAAGCTGGTTGTACCCCCAATCTTCAGATCCCGGGCCACCGTGCCGTAGATACTCCCCCGGTAGGTCCCCAGATTGTAGGTCATGGAATTGTTGATCATGTATCGGCCCTGCTTGCCGTGGAGCAGAACGGCATCTCTGCCCGCGGCAAATCGAATATCCGCGTTTTCGGTATAGACCACTTTCTCGTTGGCCATCGTCAAATCGCCCACCCCCGTGATGATGGCCATGGGATCCGCGCCCTGAAGATCAGCCCCTGCGATAAGACGGATGCCCCAGGTGTCAGGCAGGGCCACATTGGTGAAGAGGGATGTACGGCTGGACGGGGCATCCGTGATGTCCGCGTTGATGTTCAGGTTTCCTCCGGCCCTTAGTGTCAACCTACCGGGTTCATCGCCGTAGCGCCAGGCCTTCAGATCCCAAGTATTGGTGAGCGTGAGGTTCGCGGCGTTTTCAATCTCAATGCTAGGAACAAGATGGACCTTATCTGCGGAATCCGTTGAGCCGTCACTTATCTGCAGCGCCATGCCCGAGAGCAGACGGTTTTCGATAGTCCCCGCATTGTTCATGTACGTCTGGGTCAGAGCCTTCCACGAGTTGATGTCTGAGGTCGTAATGGAGGTATCGCTGTAGGTTTCAAAAGCCTCCGCGTAGATGCCCGATGCCCCCCGTATGATCCCTCCCAAGGGCAGGATCAGGACGTCATTCCCATAACGTTTTGCCCGAAGGTTCACTGCGCCGCCCGTGCCCCCTTCCCCTGAAGAGACATCCAGCAGGCTGTTGGCAAAGAGGACCACATAGTTGTCTGAAGAACCCAGAGAGATTTCTCCTCCGGCAGCACCTTCGCCCTTGCCCGCGACGGTGATTGTGGCGCCTCTGCCTCCCGGCTGGCCGTTGTCCAGGAGCATGACCAGGTCCCTGGCGTGAAGTTCCACTCTGCCTCCATTGTCTTTACCGGAGGCGTCAATGAATACATTGGGGTTCAAGAGTATGCTTCCTGCATCGGCCACCAGCTTGAACCTGTTGGCATCCACCGACATGGTCAGCGAACTGAGAAGGGGCGAACCCAGTTCCACGTCACCTGCCCTGGCCCTCATGGCGATCTCCCGATCGAACCCTCCTGCCGCGAGCGTGCTGTAGATCTTGTTGAAGCTCCCGATCTGATTGGCATCCAGGCTGAACGAGCCTCCAGCGCCCTCACTCCCGTGCCCCAGAAGCTCGCCGTTGAGGATGACGCCATCGCCCGGGGCATAGAGGGCCACGGAACCTGCGTCTCCCTGTGAGCCCGCAGACACATCGATGAGGCTTCCTTCAGCGAGATCCAAGGTTCCGGAATCTGCCCTCAGGTCCAATGCGCCGCCGGGGGCGTAGTCAGTGCCCCTCAGAGCGATCACGGCGCCCTCGTGCAGATACACAGAATTGCTCGCTTTGAGCCGAACAATGCCGGAGGGCATCTCGATAAGCGCAGGGTTGAATTGGCCCGTCTTCCCCAGCCTGATGGTACCGGCAGAAAGCTCCAGGCTCCCCCCGGGCGAGGCATTCACCAGGGGCAACCCGCCGTTTCCCTCGATGGCGAGCATCCTTCCACCCGCGTCCAACCGAATATCCGTGGCAACATAATCCGTGCCTCCGTCCACACCACCACTGCTATACAGGGAGGTGGTTACACGTGCTGCCGAGACGGAAAGGTCTCCCCCTCCCCCTGGCGTGCCGCTCCAGCTTGTATCCAGCGCACCCCGACCCTTGAAGATGAGGTCCCGCCCGCTCGCAAACTCGATGTTCTTGAAACCGTCTATGGTGATCTTCCGTTCAGGACTCCCCTCTTGAAACCTGATCCCGATCTCCAGCAGACCTCCGCTCAGGCTCAGGACCCCCAAGTCGTCATTCAGCAGGCCCCCGGCTATAGAAGCCGAACCCGTGTTCACAAGGCTCAACTCAGGTGCAAAGATGCTGACGGTTTCGTCGCCGTCGGAACCTGCGAGCCTTGCTGCATCGATCGTGAGTCTCCCGGTAGACGCCAGGCTATAATCCCCCAGGAAGATCAAGTCAGACTCGCTCTTCAAGGTGATGTCATCGAAAGAACTCAAATTGTTCCACATGGTCTGGGTCAGGTAGAGCCCGTCCGCACCCTTGGTATATCGGCTCGGATCATAGAAGTAGATGATCGATCCTGACAGGTTCAGAGTGCTGTGATCCGATTCCACCACTGAACCGTCCTCCAGGTCGAATCTGCCGTCCAGGCTCACCTCATGAGATGCATGGAGCAAGCTGCCGCTCTTCAGCGTGATCGTACCGGCCCTGGAGGCCAAGGCGGCTTCGCCCAATCCTCCGACCGCGCATGCCGCAACGAAGGTGGGCGGATGGATCTCCACCGGGAGATCTGTCTCACCCTCATGAAGCACCTTCAGGATCGATTGGTCGTCACCCACAAGTTCCAGGGCCTCCACGCCGCATCTTCCCTTCAGCCCGATTTCCGCCTGCCAGAGCCCTAACTCTTTTGAGATTCTTATGCCCCGCAGATCAACGATTCCGATGCCGACCTGGGGGTCGTAATCGTAGCGGTAGATCAGGTGGTCGAGCCTTTTGGTCTCGTCGAGCGCGCGGATCTCCGCGCCGGGCATCAGAGTGACATTTCCGTTTGCAGAGACCACCACCTTCGGGGCCTGAAGACCTCCGGCATACATCCTGACCTCCTCGGTCCTGATGGATGGGTCCAGATTCCTGTCCCCGATTCTGATCTCCTCCAGGTCCATTTCTGAAAAGAAGGTGGGTTCCAAAATCAGATCAGGCAGAAATTCATCCGTGGGATGACCGATGGCCATTCTCTGCGCGCCAAGGGCAATCGTGCCTCCCTTATAACCGGGCATGGATTGAATGCGGATGGTCCCATCGAGGATCGCCGTCTTGCCCTGGACCTTCACGCTGCCTGCTGCGCCCACCTGGGCTTCGGCCACCGTGAAGTGGCCTTCTGCGATCACATCGGAGGCAGGCCGGATAGAAAAGCCCCTGGATATCGGCGATCGCACCGACGTGCCCATGACGGTCTCATACCCTTGAACCACCGGGAACCCCTCCCGGGAAATGCGCTTGCCCGGCGAATATCCCTCTCCGGACTCGGCCAGGTCGGTCAGCACCATGGCGCCGGGCAGAAAGGCGAACCACTCGGGAAGAAGGGAGTAGGCCCCGGCAGGAAGTCCTGCGGCCCCTTCGAGGACCATGGCATCGCCCGGTCTGACAATGGAAAGACCGGGCATGATGACGTACCGCCCCTTCTTGGTCAGGGGGTTTCTGGAACCATCGAGCCCGGGCTGAAAGAGGTAGCTGAAAAGCATGCCCCCGCCCGATACATCCACCCTGGACCCTTCCTGGAGCAGGACTGATCGGCCGGTGATTTCGACGGACTTCTGCGGAAGGCCGGTCACTTCCAAACCCAGGGCACTCGGAGAAGCGCTCTTGTCCGGTACGCGCCACACCAGATCCTCCAAGGTCCCATAGAGTACAGGGAGTTCACCGGCCGTGACGATCGCGCTCCCAGGTTGAAGCAAGACCTCGCCGGTCTCATAGTCCCCGCGGAGGGCAATGCTCCCGAAGGGTGCGGCCAGATGACCGCCGTGATAGATGTTGTCCGCTTCGATCGTGAGGCTGCCCCCGGCGGAAGGGACAGGACCCTCGGTCAGTCGATCGCCAGGCAGGATGGTCACCCGGCTTCCTCCCAGGATGGTGAAATCGGAGAGCGTGGTAGGATAGATGCGGCCCGCCTTCAGGGTCAGATCGGCCGTGGTCTTCAGAAGCCCTTCCCACTTGTCCACAGCGGATGCCAGGCCCAACCGATAGTAGTTCTCTGTCAGGCTCATGTCCTTTTCCGCTTCGAGCATGACGGACTCGAAGCCGGTGAGCAGGACGCTTCCCTCCATATCCATCCAGCCGGCATCAAGGTGAAGACCAGCTTCCTTGATCGTATCCGCGCGTTTCAGGATGTTGTTGTATTCATCTTCGGAAAGGTACTGCCCTCTGGTATTGACTACCCGGATCCAGGGCGCATGAAACCGAATGAGACCCTCACCCAATCCTTCGATGTGCGGGGCGTCCAGGGTAAGGCACCTTCCGATGTTCAGGTCCATGGGGCCGGCGAGCGCGATCCGCTGAGCGCTCTTGAATGTCAGGTCGTCAAATCCGCGATTCGTGAAATCCATCAACTGCTCGCCAGTGACTTTCAAGAGACTGCTGTTGTCTAGGTTATTCAGGTGGCTGAGGCTCAAGCCCCCCCCCTTCATTCCTTCCATCTTGGCCCGGCCACTCAGTTCGCCTTGGAGGATTAGATTACCTCTGTAGGCCAGGCCGATGCTCCCAGGGGCTCCGGCCACCTGAAGAGAGGAATACCCGCCTTCAGGTTTGAGCACATAGGTCGCAACAGGATCTGAACCCGATACGTCAATGCTGGCGCCGGGTTCGATAACCAGGTTCCCGCTTATGGCATCATCGCTGCTTCCGGCCGTCAGGGAGACCGCCCCGCCGGGTTGGGGATCATAACCTGTTGGCAGGCCCTTCATGATAGCGGTTGTCTCGGGCTTGTTGAAACCTGTAGCCAGAATGCGGCTGCTGCCTCCCAGTCTGAGATCCGCGTATGTCGCGGTCAAGGACACTGTGCCTGAAAGTGTCTTCAATTCCCCTTGGATATCGATGCCGGGCCCCTTCATCTGAATCTCCCCGCCGGGCGCCACGGCTATTCGGGAACCGCTATGGAGGGTGATGCGGGCCAGATTCAAATCATCTTCATCCACTTCGATGAACGGCCTCACTTTTCCGGCGAGCAGGGTAATGGAGGTATCTCCCGCATACATCGGTTCTACAAAGACATACCCGTTAGGCCCAAGGACGAGACCCGAGCCTGAAGAGACCAGGTTCACGATGAGCGGTAATCCCGAGGATGCTCTGGGTCCTATTTCCGGCATGGGAAGCCTCGCCCAAGAAGGTTCCAGGTTCACACCAGGCTCTACCACCAAATCACCCAGGCTCATGAGTTCAATGTGTGCAAATCCTGTACTGTCTCTATCCCGCTTAAAGAACATGGGGCCGACCGTAACAAGGTCATTCCTCCGAAGTAACGGAATACTGTTTTCGATATTTGCAGTTGCAGCAGTAAGCTGTTCAGTAGAAATTCGATCCATATTATTGAGGACGAAATATCTATTGAGTAATTCTAGTGTGTCTTCTCGGTTTTGCCGCGCAAATTCGGTTCCCGCTTTGAGAAGATCTACAGACTGGCTGTAAATATCAAAAGGCATAATTAGAAACTCATTCTGACTCAGAGAAAGCCTTCCTCCTTGCTTGCCGGGAAGAGAAAGCCCCTTCACTTCACCCAGGAGAAAGAGGGTTGGACCTGCGATTTCTAGTGCCCCGGCATCGCCTCCGCTCACCTTGCCCTCTTCATTGATCTCGTACCCCCCGCTCACGTCTATCTGCGCATCAGGCAAGATGAAGACTCCCTGCCCACCTGCAGTTTCATCCGCTATCCTGATGCTTCCCCCGTGTATGTGCCCGGACTGAATGGATGCGTCGGAGTTCCCTTGCCCTGCCAGGCTGTTGTCGATCCGCTCCCCGGCTGCATTGAGCCTGCTCCCGCCCGGCAGCACGACTTTCTTTTCGCCCGCAGGGAAATCCGTCATCGTGTCCCGGACGATCATGCGGATGGTTCCGGCCGGCACGCTCACTTCTCCTCGATGGAGGATGCTCCCCGCCACGGCATAGAATCTTCCGATGGGCTTGTTGTCTGCGTCGACCCATCCTTCTTTCCAATTCCCCGGTCTCAGGGAAACCCGGGCGTCGGCCTCTGTTTCAAAGAGGCCGTTTGTGTAGATCTGCAGGTTGCTGAGGCCCGCCGCATTCAAAATTTCGGCCGAAAGCAGGGTTCTCCCCTCCCGTTCTTCCGGGAAAGGGAACAAGACGGGATCCGGACCAAGGTCATCCCCGGCAGGAGTTGCATCGGCCTTGATAATGACGCTATCCACGACAAATCTATGCATCCCACTTGCAGGCGCAGCGTCGTCATCCAGTGGATCCCCAATGATCAGGGTGCCTCCCGCCGGCTCGCGCAGGCCGGCCTTGGTCTGTTTCTCGTTTTCGTCCTCGGACTCGGACGCCTCCTTCTGGTACAGACCCTTCTCAACGCTACCCTTGATCTCGCCGTCCAGGACGATCCTCTTGGCGATCAGCATGAGGGTGCCTGCGTCCCTTGCCTCCACATGGCCTGCCCAGTAGTCTTTCACCGGAGAGGCACCCCCCATGTACAGGCCTTCGAAGCTTTCCACAACGCCGTACCTCTGATGGTACGTCTCATGAAGTCCCATGATCCTGTCAAAAAGCATATACTCAGGTGCCTCGTTGATGTCGTACAACCTTTTTCCAGCCAGGAGCTTCGTGGTCGCCACATGCCCTTCACCATACCGTATTCCGCCGCCAGAGAAGTGTATGCGAGCGCCCTCCTTCATGATGATGTCTCCGGAATCGCCCGTCACCCTTATGGTGATTCTGCCGCCGTACGTGCTCCGCTCCAGTGCCATCACCTCTTCTGAATCGAGGTGTTCGGAGAGGTCCCCGATGGTCGATCCGGTCAGTTTGTTGACTTCAATCTTCTCTCCCTGCAGGAGCCCCCCCTTCTGGGAAAAGGCGTCACGCAGCTCATTGCTGTTGAGTTGCACGCTTGTGATCACTGCCTCGGCCGGCAGATCCACCCAGCTTCCGCTCACGTCGATCAGGCTCCCCGAACCGAGGAATACCCTGTTCTCCCCAAGGAGATTGACCGTGCCTGCGGGCGCCACGATTTCCCCCCAGTGCTCGATGAGCCCCACTGTGGTGCCGCCGGCAAGACCCCCGATATCGATACGGCCTCCTTCGAAGGGAAAGGAGCTATGGGCAGTCTCAGTGGAGTTCGAGATGGCAGTGGTCGTCAGGCTTTTTTCCCCGGTATAGACGCGGTCGGAGGCCCGCAGCTCGATGGAACCGCCCTTCTTAATGGCGGTGACGGATCGAATCAGCCCTTCCTGCCATACCTCGCGGCCGTACATCCCGACCAGGCCCGTGTCGGCGATCAAGCTGCCGGTTTCCAGGTTGTGGGCATAATTCACTGCCGCCCCCGCATTGTTGACTGTGACGGTGTTCCCCGGGTTGACTTCGATGTCCTCACCGGCCGCAAGGCCGATTTGGCCCGAAGGGCTGGTGATGCTGCCCGCATTCTCTACCCTTGGGGCCAACAGAAAGACTGACCCCAGCACGTCCGTTTCAATCTCCCCATGGTTGGAGACCACGGCATTCGGATTGGACTTCAGGGGGTCGATGGTGTCTGTGGTCCGGTCATACTCGCCCGCCTTAAACCTGAGCACGGCGTCCAGGAAATCCTTGTTGGTCATCTGCAGGGAGGAGGCGATGAGGGAATGCACATTCACCCTGGAGCTGGGGCCGAAGAGGATGCCATTGTGGTTGATGAGGTAGACCTTGCCGTCCGCCGTGAGCTTGCCGAAAATCATGCTGGGGTTGGCGTCGTAGATCCGGTTGAGGGCCACCCAGTCGGAGTTTTCCTGATTGAAGTGGGTCCAGGCCTTTTCCCCGATGTTGAAGGTGTCCCATTCAAAGACGGCCTTTTCTTTGTTCTGGTTCACCGTCAGCTTGTTGATGGCGTCGTCCCTGGTCCAGTTCCCCTCAAAGGTCCCGCCCGTTTTGGGTACGGGCAGGGCGTTCGGCAGCGGCGCCGTGTAGTTGGAGTAGAGCCCGGGAATGGTGGGCCCGCAAAGCGCAGGAGCAGGCACCCATGCCAGCCAGGCAGCTATGCCTAGTGCCGGGAGCAGTCTTCTTGCCTTCTTCATATGCATGCCCTCTTCAAATCTCACCGCGGAGGCGCAGAGTTCGCAGAGCCTATCTCTTCGTTGCCTTCCGGTGAGAGGCCGGAAGGCAAAAGGGGATGCTCATGCTTCTTCCGATCGTCGCCTTACCCTTGATAGAGTCCTTCTCCCAGAAGAGACTCTGTGAATCTTGCCCGAAGGGCTGACATCTTTCCCTTTGGTGGTATCTCCCACCAAAGGGAAGAAACATAGTCTCCGCGGTCTCTGCGTCTCTAGCGAAGCGGGCGGTGAACATCAAAACGCCGCCTTCACCTTGAAGTACACCTCGTAATCCCCGCTCACCACCTTGTCCGTATCCTCCAGCGCCCTTGCAGCCGACACCTCATATTCCACGTACTTGGAGATCTTGCCTCTCACCCCCACCCCCACGCCCTGGATGGTCTGCCACTCGTCCTGTTCCGGCAGGGGCTCCTGGGTGCGGAGGGTGGCAAAGTCGTAGAACAGGAAGGGCAGGAACTGCACCTTTCCCGTGAGCCCCACCAGGTCCCCCAAGTCAGGGCCAAGCAACTCGATGGTCCCGTGGATGGCGTCATCGCCCAGCACCTCGCTCTCCTTGTACCCCCTCACGCTCTCCATGCCGCCCGCCGTGAATTGCTCGTTGGAGATGAGGGGCTGGTCCGCGATCTGGCCGTCCAGCTTCGCGAAAAGACCGAAGCCAAAAGGCAGTTTCTGCATCCTCTCCACGCCCAGGGTGGCGAAGAGGTAGTTGCCCTTGGCCTGGTAGCGCTTCACCTCGAACTGCCTCTGATCCGTCACCAGGCCCCTAAAGACCATGTTGAGGCCCCCACTGAAGCGGGTTTGGCCCCACGAATCCTGCAGGGTACCGTTATAAGAGAAGAGGAGTGGCAGATATCGCATGGGCGTCTTCACCCCCCCCTCGGCCTCGCTCAGGAACCCCAGGGTCTCGTCGAAGTTCTTGTAATCCAGGCCTGCGGTCACGTTGTGGTTGTAAGCGTCTTTTCCCGGCAGGGGCATCACCAGTCGCGCCCCGAAGATGTTCCCCTTGCCCGTCACCCGGAAACCCTCGCCGAATGCGGTCTCGCTGTCCGACCATACCCCGTAGAGGGCCACCAGGAAATCCTCGTTCCACGGGGCGGGGAGCACGTAGGACCCTGCGATCACCTGCACCTCATCCATGTCCTGGGGGGAGGTCTGGTACTGGACGGAAACCGAGTGCTCCTTCTGCCAGAGGTTGTCATAACGAATGAGGGCGTTCGCCCTGAGATCCGTGGTGTCATGGGTGGAGCGGTTGTTCAGCTCCAGGCTGCCGTGCAGGGGCAGCCGGTCCGCCACCTTGAGTTCCACGTCGATCAGCCCCAGTTCTCTCCCCGGTGCGAGCACAGGGGCCACCTTGAGGTCCGGGTTCCGGTTGATGATGGCGAGGTCCTCCTGCACGGCCGGCACATAGAGGATTTCCCCGGGCTGGAGGGAGGCGAGCTTCTTGCGGATCTTGGTCCTGCTGAAATAGCGGTTCCCCGAGACCTTGACCCGACCGATCCGGCTCTCGATCACCTGGAGTCGCACAGTGCCTTCTTCCACGGTCTGCTCCGGGATGTTCACGAACACGGCGGGGTAACCCTTTTCGTGGTAGAGCTTCTCCAGGGCGTCCCTGGCCTTTTCCACGTCCTCGGCGGTCTTCTCCGGGCCCGCAAAGGGCCTCAGGACCTGCTCGATGTCGAATTCGTCGAAGAGGGTGTTCCCCTTGATTTCAAAGAGCCGGATCTCGAAGGTGACCGTCTGCTCCTGCTGTTGCTGGGCGTGACAGAATACCCTCGGCGCAAAGAGCACGGCAAAGAGCAGCCCCGCCTTCAGCAGGCCCCGGATCCATCTTCTGGTAAGCCCCCATCTCTTGCCGTTCTCGTGTTTCAAAGTTCACGTTTCTGGTTTTAGTGCCGATCAGGAGGTGTCTCACGCAAAGCCCGCCACAGAAACGGCGGGTGAAGCGCAAATGTCGCCAAGGCAGCAGTAGCACCACTGATGAACGCATACCCTGACTTTGGGATCCTTTTTCCCAATCGCGTGTTCAGAATCCTTTAGCGGATTGTTTGCGTTCGGTTAAAGTAGGGGATCGCCAATAGTCTTCTGCTTACGGCCGATCCCGATCGGGTCAGTGACAGGAAGCGCCTTCACTTCACTGTGACCTCTGCGTGCTCTGCGAGAGATCTTCTTCACATCACTTCTTTTGTGCCACCTGCTCCCCCAGCATCCCCTTCAACTCCCTGGCCAGCGCCCCGCCGTCCCTGTACCCGTCGATCTTCTTGATCACCTCGCCCTTGGGGTTCAGCACCACCACCAACGGGAACCCCTTCTGCTCATAAAGCTCGTGAATGTCCTTGTGCTCGTCGGAGTTCACCTTGACCCACACGAACTGGTCTTTCATCATCTTGAGCCTCGGGTCTTCCAGGCTCTCGTTCATGATCTTCTTGCTCCAGGAGCACCAGGCTGCGTAGAGGAGCAGAAAAGCCGGCTTGCCCTCAAGTCGTGCTCTCTCTACCCCCTGGTCATGATCCTCCAGCCATGGGAGTTTCACGGCCTTCAGCTCCGATGCCTTGATCACTGACAGGACCTCAACCTCCAGCACCACGGGTTCTCCGGCGAGAGGGTGATTGTAGTCCACGGTAAAGGTCTTGTCGTCATAGGCCTTGATGACACCCCTCTTGCCTTCCATTTCAAACGGCGCCCCGATTTCGGGGATCAGTTGGAGCAAGACCTCATCCCCTTCTATCCGGGTTTCGGTGTATCCGCCGAAGTCGTTCTTCACGCGCTCGCCATGCCGGGCCAGGGCCTTAAGCTTCACATGGTTCTCGGTGACCTCGATCACGCGGGATTTGAAGTAGGGCGTGAACTGCACTTCCTTGCCCTTGACCGGAAACGTCCCGAACCGCTGAGTGTATTCCTTTGCGTTGACGAAGCCTATTTTCGGGAACCGCTTGATTGAGTCGAATTTCACGATCCTCTTGGGATCCTTCGGGCCGAAGGCCATGTCGGGGACAAGGGGTACCTCCTTCTTTTCGCCCCGAGTCATGCCTGCCACGGCATCACCGAGCCCTGGAAAAACAGTTCGTTCCCCTGCGATAATCTCAATGGGTCCGAAGACTTGTGGCTGCCTGGACCAGGCGTGCTTCTTCGCGGCAGGATCATCGAAAGCCTCCCGGCGAGTGGTCTGAACCAGGGTTCCGTCATCCAGGGTCGCCTCGTAATCGACCTCCACCAGATCGCCTGTCTCCACCTTCAGGGGCTCGGACTTCCCTGTCTGACTTCCAACCGTGCCCTTTCCCGTCAGTTCAACGGCCGCCTCCTCCTTCAGCATCGCAGAGCGTTTCGGGGCTTCTTTCCTATCTGGTGTGTCACTTGGAGCGTCACCGGAGCGCTTGTGTTTGGCCTTCCTTCCGCCCTTTTGGCTCGAGGTCTGAGCCAGTTTCCCGACCTGGTGCTTCGAGGCGGGTTCGGCCATGACTTCACAGAGAAGGGGCTCGTTTCCAAAGGGATAGCCGAAGTCCACCTTGAACGTCTTCTCGCCCACCTCCACAATGCGTCCCAGCAGAGACCCGGACCTTACAAGGGTGCCCTCCCGTGCGTCTATGTCGACTTCCCATCGCACTCCCGCGTCCCTGATCTTTCCGGTTCCAAAAGGGGTTTCCATGTCCGTGTCCGGGGGGACGGAGATCTTGAGTTTGACGAAATGCTCCGTGACGTCTACCACCCTTGCTGTGAAGGGAGGGCGCCAGGGTATCTCATGGCCGATCTCCGGCGCCTTTCCCAAGGTCTCCTCATACTGCTTCTTTGCCACTGTCTCCCCTTTGGGATAGCGCCAGATCCTGGCCAACTGCAGATAGCGGTCCTCGTCCTTCAGCGAGGACATGAGATCGCCCTTGAGCTCAAGGGATGTGGCCTTGCCTGTACTGAGTCCCACCACCCGTTCTGCCAGGAGAACCGCGATATGATCTTTGAAGCCCTTCTGGCGGTCGTCCTCTGGAGCCCCTGCCACCAAGCCTCCAGCCTGCATGAGGATCGGTTGATACCCCTGGCGGCTAGGCTTGAAGAGCCGTGATTTCTCCTGCTTTTCATCACGTGCCTTGTCTTCGGAGGTGGTGTCCACAATTCTTCCGTCCTTGAGCCGGCAGGTGTAGTGGACCTGCATCAGATCCCCCGGTTTGATCACCTTGGCTTCCCTGGTTGCGGCGCACCCTGCCAGAAGGGCAGAAACGGCGAGGAGTAGAAGCGGCCTTACACACATTGTCGATATCCGAGGAAACGCTCTCATAGATAGATGACTCCCTTCCAACCTTTTCGTTTTCACAAAGACGCCATCACCCCTCACTTCTCGCAGGGAAGGTTTAAGATTCCTTTAGGGAACGGTCAGATTCCGATTAGAACTGCTCACCACGAAGTGCGATTCAGGCGTGACCTTGTCCTTGCGGGGCACTCACATTGATGCTGGCTGTTTGCACTGATCGACACATGGCTGGCAGTAGCCGGCAGGCGCCTTGCCACAAACAGACTCTCACTGCCCCGCCATCATGGCCTGATGGTTCGCCAGGCGTTCCCTGTCGTGCATGACGTATGCCGAGCCCCGCACCGCCGCCCATTTCTCATACTCCCTGTCCGAAATGCCTGAGGCAATCCGCTGCTGGAGGTACTGTTCGTAGCTCCCTCCTCCCGTGGCCCGCGTGTATCCAGCAGGGGCAACCTGTCCCGGCGTTCCTCCGCCGGTCTCCATGGCATCCTGTTGCGGTAAAGCGGATTGCGCCCCCGCCACTCCTGTGCCCGGACTGCTTGTGGGAGAGGGCGATTCAGTGCCCTCAGCGGCTGTATCGGTTGATACTGTAACGGGCAGGGGGGTGGCTGACCCAGGGCCTCCATGACTGGAGGGGCTGTAACGGAACTGGGGATCGGCCGCCGAAGAAGGAGCGGATACCTTGTGTTCAGCCTCTCGTCCCCCACTGTTGGTCGCTTTCCGAGGCGGAAAGGACGAGACCCGTTCAGGCGCCAGACCCCCTGCTCCTGTTCCCGGGATATCCTGGTGCTCATCTGCCGTGGCCGCTCGGTCTTTACGGTTTGTGAAAGTGCGGGGCTTCTCAAAGACCCGCACGTTTCCGGGCACGTTTCCCGGTTGATGGATGATCGCGTAGCTGTATCCCCTGAGTATTCTGCTCAGGGCATCTTCCAAAGGTACCTGGTGCAGCTCCGCGCGTAGCGCCGAAGATCGGGGGAGGTCGAAAAGGATGATCTCCAGACCCGCAGAGCGCGAGATCCCTTCAAGGACCTCCATGAGCTGCATTCCTCCTCCCTTCAAGCTCACCAAACCGTTTCCGTAATGCAACCCCGGCGGTTTCCCGTCCGTGGCCGCGGCGACTGCGGACACGCGGGTCAGCAGCAACAAAGCCACGCCCACCCATTTGAGTATTGTTACCATGTGATTCCCTCTCCCCATATCCGACAAGATGACGTGGATTTGTTAGAGGAATGTGAATCCCCTGTTAACTCTTCATGAGGCAGGCAGTTCTTCAGGGCTTGTCGGGAAAAACTGAAAGCCCCGAATCCGCTTTCCAAAGTGAGACTTCCTGCAGTGTGTCACGATGACCACAGGATTTTGCAGCACGGCCCTTGGTCCCAAAAAGGGAAGGGCCGGATCGTCCGGCCCTCCCCTGGGTTAATGGTTTCTATCCCTGTTCGCCCGGGACGAAGCCTTGGCGTTATTCCCGGGGTCAGATAACGTCAAACATCCTCGTTAAGGGGCTGCGTCATACGCGTTGGGGTAGTAGGGTGACGTAGTGGACACCACGGTCGGGTACGCAGGCTCGAAGGGCGTCTTCTGGCAGGCCATCGCGCCGTTGGTGGTCCAGAACATGTTCTGGGGGAAGATGCCGTTCAGGAAACCCTGATTCTGAGCAGCCGCGATCAGACCCTTTACCGGGTCATTGAGAAGCGCGTCCAACCCCAGGTTGGTTATCTCGGTTGGATTCCAGTACAGGGTCTGGGCGGCCCAGAAGTTGTATTCGTTGTTCTCGATCTTGGCCCGGGCCGGCTCAACGCCCTGGTACTTGACGATGTGTGTGTTGGGGTAGGAGGTGGAGTTGATGATCTTGTCCACATCCGCATAGCCCACCGCATATCTCACCGGGCCGTAATCCTGGTCGGTCGCCCAGGAAGGGGTTCCCCAAGATGCAGGCCAGCCGTTCTCGTCAACGCATTTCGTCAGGTCGCTTGAGCTCTCATGATGATAGAATCGTCCATGCAGGGAGGCATCCATGATTAGGGCATCACCCCGGAAGACCTGCATGTCCAGCGTGGCATGGGTGCCGGAGCCGGCGCAGCGCATGCAGCGCACGATGCCCGCATCCGGATACCAGGGGCCGAACTGATTCCACCGGTCCAGCCAGTCTTCGTTGTCTTTGCTGAAGATCTGGAGAACCATGAGCCGGCTCAGGTTGTCGATGGGCATTTGCTTGCACGCGGTGTCGGCGTAACTATCCGGGCATCCCAAGGGGCCTTTCTCCAATCCTGATGTACATGGCTGGCCGACCCTTGCACCGCCCGAGCAAACGCCGCCCACGCACTTGAAGTAACCGATACAATCCGTGGACTTGCCGCTTCCCGGTGAAAGGTTCCCATTCTCGTCCGTCTCCAGACACTGCCACCCCCAGTGGGGATAGGCGTAGTGCTCGCCTGCGGGGCCGGTCGGGGCCGGGGCCGTGCAGCGCCACTTGGTCACATCATTGCTGGCAAAGAACCCGAAAGGAACGACCACGCTCTTGGCGGTGCCATTTGGAAGCTGGAAGATCCCGGGGCAGCCTGCAGCCAAGAACTCTGCAGACTGGTTGCCGGCATCAGGGCACTGTACGGAGTAGGTGTAGGTCCAAGTATTGGGCTGATCAACAGTCTGAGTAAAAGAGGTCAGTTCCACGTCGGACGCGCCCACATGCACCTCCTGGCAGGTCCTGGCCGTGGTGCCGCAGGATCCCGGAGCGGCGCACATGTAGATCTGTCCGGCAGGGCAAGGAGGTCTGGGAGGATTTGCTGTGAGGTCAACTGTTGGATCATTATCGCTGTATTTCTGCATACCGCAGGTTGCGCCGATACCGAAGGAGGAGTTGTTGGACGAGTAGCGGATGGTGATGGTATCCGCATCCGTAGCTGTCAGATCGCAGAGGCTGCCTACAGAGATGCCGTGCTTCGAATTCGTATTATCCGTGTTCACGCTGTCGCAGCCAAGATAAGTGGACAGGTACACCGGAACGGCCGCATTCCAGAACGTATGCTGGGCCGAGGCCCCGTAAAGGTTGAGTGTAAGATTCGCCGCACTTGCCGACCCCATGAGGCCCAGCATGGCAGCTCCGACTACCGCACCTTGAAACAACTTCTTCATCATGATCTTACTCCTTCATCAAATAGGGTTATTGATTCTGTCTTCCGTTAGTGTGTCATTCGACAATCGTCAATCGACAATCGTCATTCCCTTCAGCTTCTCTTCCTTCTGATCCCGAAAAGCCCCAGCAGGGCGGAACCGAGCAGCAGCACGCTCCCCGGAACCGGGACCGGGTTGATCTGGGTGTAAAGCTCCGGCAGCAGGTCTGTGTCGTCTCCGTCAGCCATCACGCCGATCCTGATCTTGGCGATGGGGCTGTCGGCCCACGCGCCGTCGTAGCCCACAAAGCCCCTCTGGGTATCGCCAACGTACGGGTCAAACTCCAGATACTGCCATAGGTACAGGTCGATGAAATTTCCGACGACCAGATTGTTGTTGGCATCGGCCAGGCTGTCGAGTTCGACAACGCTGTCAGCCGCGCTATTGTGGTTGAAACCGGTGTAGGCGCCCTGCGTGTTGAAACCGGCAGGGTAGACTTCCATGTATTCCCAGTAGGATACCCAGGAGCCGCCGGTGGGGCTGCTTTTTGACGTGACCGGTGTCGGAACAGTGGCTATCAGCCCTGAGGCGTTGCCTGAGAAGGACGTGAAGTAACCGTCATCAACATCGGGGACATTAGAGCTTTTGGTTGTCATGAACACGTGCTTGTAGGTATCTTTCTGGTAAGGAGCCCCAACCGTCACTGTGTAGGAGTACTGGCTGGTGAAGCCGACAAAGAGATCGCTCCACTTGTCCGTTTTGAACTGACTCAAGTCCTCGAGCGGCTGGCCCGCAGTGACGGTCCTCGGCAGGGGCGTGAGTTCCCCGGTTTTGACGCTGCCCAGGCCCGTGTTCACCTCGTAGAGATCGCTCCCATCCACGTCTCCTTCGTAGATGAACTGCACCAGCGTGCCGTAGTTGTATGCCATGGCCTGCCCGGCAAAACCGAAAACAAGCATGGCTGCAAGTGCAAATACTGCTAACTTTTTCATCTGTCTTTACCTCCAGTGGTAAAAAGGGTTTCCTCTTCTCTCCCTCAGGCAGCCAGGCGGTCCGATGTTGTCCGCAGTCAGTGGTCCGTAGTCCGTAGTGGAATCGAAAACATCCCTGCCTACTGCTTACTCGCTACTGCCTACTTCTTCCTCCGGATCCTTGGCTTTCCGTCCCCCGGTTACCCAGGGTTTGGCTTTTTCTGGAGGTCTCCTTCGTTGTGATTGTCTTGTTGTTTTCGTTTCTGATCTCTGACTTCTGTCCTCTGACCTCTGGTTGAATATCACCTCCTTTCTTCCTGTTTCCCCCTCATCCTGGGCCCTCTCCCGCCAGGGGAGAGGGTGAGAAGGGGGAAGGGATTGGGGTTATCAAAAACAAAAAGCCCGAATCAAGAACGTATGAAACCTCTCGCTCTCGATCCGGGCTTTCTGGGGCCTGATGTTGGTCAGGTCAGCAAAGGACCCTGGTCATCTAACATTGATCATTTAACATTGATCATCGATCATTTATCATTGGGCATCGATCATTGACCGTTGATCATCTTGTGCTATGTTCTATCCTCCATCTATTTGATGCATATTAGCCGGAAATGAAAAGTCCGTTAAACCCGGGATTCACCGCAGAGGCGCAGAGCCTATTTCTCTGTTGCCTTCCACTGACTGGCCGGAAGGCAACAAGCGAAGCTCAACCGCTTCATGATCTATCATCTCTTGCTGGGACCATTGTGTTGTGCCAACCACGAGGCTGCACGGAAAGGCTGTCTAATGTATTCTGTTCCTGTCGTCTTCAACCCTGAACCTCGAACCTCTCGAACCTACTTCTTCATTATCTCCTCAAACTTCTCGACCCTTCCAATCGCCCCCTGGCTGTAGTTCACCTTGATGTACCCCGTGAACTTGTCCTCAGCCAGGCCTCTCAGCACCTCGGTCAGGCGCCAGAGCTTCTCTACCCCCGGATTGGGGTGGCTGTTCAACATGCCGCTGTCTTCCCTGAAAATCTTCTCAACTCTCATGGCACCCATCCGGGTTGGTGTTTGAAACTGGAAATTGGATATTGGAAATTCGACAGAAGAACCAGACTTGTTTCAGGAGTCACCATCTTGCGCCATTCTCTCTCCCATTGAGGAATCCACGCTTTTCATCCCTTCGTCCTCCCCAAATTTCCAATTTCGAGTTTCCAATTTCACCCTGCTCTATTAGCGGATTATGCGGGTCAAATGAGAAATTGGTTAAATCGGGATTGGGATGTAATTACAAGGTGTTGCAGAACAAGGCGGTCTGTTCAGGACCGTCACAAGATCTGGTGATAATCCCCTTATTTCAAAGATTTTTCGCTGAAGCACCAGGTCCCGGATCCGGGTTGTAAACATGAATTCTTCGTGACATGATCTCGACCTCCATGGGTTTCTATGCCCGTTATGGGAGGATCCTTCTCTCACGGCATTTCAATTTCTAATCATCGCCGGTATAAGGGACGGAATGTCCGAAGTTGAAATGGACCAAAGCCCGGTCAGATGATTTGTAGTAGCTCATGAAGAAACTCAGCTCGTTGCCTAGTTTCCATATGTACCTGTTCATGGTGGTATCGTTCAGTACGGGTGGACCGTACTCCTCGGTCATCAGTCTCTTCACCGACAAGAGCCCTCCGTATCCTGGAATCACTCCTTGCACTCTTTGCAGTGAGTTGTTCCTGAAGTAGTAGGTGACTTCTTCCAGCCGGGCTTCGCCCAGAGACAGGTTTTCGTTCCTTCTGACGGCAACGAAGGAACTGGCGTCGATTCTCTTCACGATTTCGAACTGATCAAGATCTTGGATCCTTTCACCCCATTTAATGCCCTTGAAATGAACACTGTAATCCTCTGCCTGGTACTTGGTCGAGCATGAGGCATTCAAGAGGAGCCAAAGGGCAATGACTACAAGAACATGAACTTTGTTCATCATATCTTCCACCTTCCGTGCCAAGAGGAGCGGACTTCTTTTCAGCTTATGAAGCATCTTCTTCTGTTCTTCGGGAATCATGAGCATTCAGTTAGGAAAACGTTACGTTGGATGCCGTTTCTCAGTTGACCGATGCCTGTCTGAAAAGATCCCTCCGCACCAGGAAGAGCCACAGGGCGAAAGGCAAAACCCACTGGTTGGCGATGATGAGGCCTACGAAGGGGATGAGGGCCACACCGGCGGAGAGCCCTGCGTATAGCATCTTGTGGGCTTCGTAGAGAAAATAGACAACTGCGAGGGCTCCCGAGCCAAAGAGGAGTCCCCTGAGCTTCGTTTGCAGGTCGAGGGAACGGGTCGCTATGACCAGAGTGGCGAAGGCGACAAGACTGAAGCTAGCATAGGTGTTGAGGTTTCTGCCGGTATTCCAGGAGAGGGGAAGTCCGAGGCCGAAGAGGTTCAGGAGCACTCTTGCCCCGTAGGTGTTGAGGGCCACATAACTGTCGTCTATGAGGAGCCAGAGGGAAAATGGTGTGGCGGAGAAGAGGACGGCACGAGCCAGAAAAACGAAGGGAGTCTCCTTCAGGGGAATGCGGCCGCAGGTCCGAAGCCAGATGAGGCAGGCGAGGATCAGAAAGAGGACCATCATGATCTGGCCCAGGTAGATGTGGACGGCCTGAAACAGAGCGGGGACCCTCAGGCCCACAAGAAAAACGATCAGGAGGCGAAGGAGGTTCACCAGGAAGAGCAGGGGGAGGCCGAACACCAGACCAAAAGCCTTGTCCCTGGGCGAGGCGGGATAGGCCAGGACAAAGGAGGAAAACAGGGCACAGACAAACACAGCCGAGCATTCAGTGATGATCTTGACGGAAAAGCCCCCAGCAGTGACGAAAGGCCCATGGACGTGTGTTGAGAGCCCCAGGATGCCGAGAAGGAGACCGCACATCCGGGCGGTGTAGACATTGATCGGCTCGATGAATCGGGAGGGCACCCAGTTGATCAGGAAGTAGAGGGCGATACACAGGAGCAGGAAGCGGATGCAGAAGCGCTTCAGGACTTCACGGTGATCAGGGGCTTTCTTCTTCATCATGTGTCTCTGCAATATATCTCACAAGGGCCTCATTAGGGGATGGCGGGACGATCGTCTGAATTCGATCGGAGACATGAGGCAGGCCCTTGTGCTCGGGCATAGGAATCAGCGAATCTGAACGGCGGAGGCCAGGACCCTGAGGCGTTTCAGGAACCAGTGGAGGGGGTTCGGGGGAGAGATTTCGTGCCGGGTCTCCTCGCCTTCCTTTTCTTCGGATGCAACGTGGGGGTTCTGTTCCCCCAGGATCATCCTTGCCTCCGCTTTGAGGATTTCCCCGAGGCTTTTTCCAGGGGGCAGGGGACAGAATTCCTGGAGAGTGAGGTCGGCCATATCAGTTCGGGTATCTCTCAAAGATTTCGTAGGAGCAGATCCGTTCCGTGCCATTGGAGCGACACTCCGTGAGATAGAGCCCATCCAGTCTGTGATCGAAGGGCTCTTCAAGCCGCGCCAACCATGTCGTGATCAGCCGGTTGGCCTCGGCGATCTGTTGCTTTATGGGCAAGGCTTTGGACAGGGCGATCGTGATGGATGAAGGGCAGCTTCCCTCGTCACTGATCAACTCCCTGCAGACCCTGCGTCTCATATTCAAACCGGTCAATGCGTTATCTCCTCCCTTGTGCGGGGGGTCCCCCGGGCGTTGTGGGTCCGCCCGGGGGAGCGTAAAAGGAGAGCGTATGATCGCCATTGAAAATGGAGCGGGTTGGGTTTTTATGAGGACAGGGTTATATTTCGGTCAGATGCCATGTAGGTGAAGTAATGGGCGTGGGCCTTGACTTCCTGGCAGCCTCATAATACGATCCTAACAGAACGCTAACAATTCTTCGGGCCTGCCCACACATTTCGTGACGGCCCCTCGTGAGAACAATCATTACGTCCATGGAGGTGTGTTATGGGATTCCCGGCTATGAAGTTAGGTATGAATGTAGGCACCATTGCCCTCGGGGCGGCGGCCGTCTTGTTCGGCCCTGCCATCCTCACTGCTGCGGGCGGTCTGGCCAGATCACTGGTCAAGTCAGGCATCAAGGGTAGTATTCTTGCTTATGAGAAGGGCAAGGTAATGATCGCCGAGGCCAGGGAGAGCGTGGAAGACATCACCGCCGAGGCCAGGGCGGAGATCTCCAAGCCTCGAAAGGCGACTTCTTCCAAGAAGGCGTGAGAAACAGAAGACCCTAGAGTTGTCCGGCCCCGGATCAGTCGAAGATCCGGGGCCCCTGCTTCTTCTCAGAATCGTTTGCATCCAACTCCCTCGCCGTTGCCTGGTTTTCCCCTTCCCTATCCACTGTCCGCGCTTTTCTCCGGGACGCGCTTCCTTGGATTCATGAGATCCTAACTTGAGCTTTTTGCGAAAAAAGTGTTCTTTCATGCATTGACGGAGGAGAGGAGTGGCACAGTCCATAGGGGAAATCCGGAATAAACTTGCCCAGGCCAGGCAGAAATGGACCGATTCGGCAGCGTTGCTGGCCCGCATTCGAGAAGAGGTCTCTCGGTACCTCACTCTGAGGAAAATGTCGGAGGAGGATTTCCATGCTACCGTGAAGAGCCTACGGACCGAACAACCGCAGACAGTGGAGGGCCTTGAAGAACTCCGCAGGCATGTCCTGGAGATGGCTGTCCCGGAAATGAGGCGCATCTTCATTGAGGCCGATCATCTGTTGAACCTGCCCATGGTGAAGCAAAGAGATCTCCGGGACCTGATGAGTCTCCCTTCCTTCACTCCCCTTACGGCCAGCCGGTGCACGCACTGCGGTGCTCCGATTCCCAAGGGCAAGAGGAAGTACTGCTCGGAACTCTGCCGCAGTTCTTCACGGGTACGCGAGGAAGGGGTACACTCGGCGTTCCATGAGAGGCCACCTTCAGGGCAAGTGAGAGCAGGTGGCGAAAGGTCGCCAGGGGCCACCATGCGGAGGGGTCCAACTCCTCATCCGGGGGAAGGGGACAGGAACCTGGACTGCGTTTACTACGAAGCCTGCCTGGACCTGGCCGTTCTGGAGGACTGGGAAAGCTTCCACTGTGAGGGGTGCGGTTTCCGAAAGACGGACGAGGGCGGATACTCCTCCGGCCGCACGCCTTTACAGTGACGCGGGGCG
>JAFGPH010000432.1 GCA_016926135.1 Deltaproteobacteria bacterium | reverse complement strand
GCCCGGGTGCGATTCCAGTCGCACTGAACGAGGGTATTGCGGATATGCTCCTTCTCAACCTGTGTCAGGGAGTAGTCGCTCAGCCCCATGATCGTCGTGCAATGGTTTACCGTCAGGATCCTCTCGATCTCCTCCAGCAGGATGACCTTGCCGCGCGCACGGATAACGGCCTCTACCAGGACGTTCTCCAGTTCTCTCACATTTCCCTTCCAGGGATGCGCCTTCAGGCGGCCGATGACCCCTTTCTGCAGTTTGAAGACCTGTGTCCCCATTTCGTAATTGATCTTTCGAAGGAAATGATTCACGAGATCAGGGATGTCCGAGAGTCGCTCTCTGAGTGGAGGGACTTGTATCGCAACCACTCGCAGGCGGAAGTAGAGGTCCTCTTTGAATCTCTGCTGCTGCACCAGTAAGGCAAGGTCCCGATTGGAGGCTGCAATGATGCGGCAGGAGGACTTGCGGCTCCGCTCTCCTCCCACACGGGTGTATTCCCGGCGCTGAAGGAATCCCAGGAACTTGCCCTGAAGGCTCAAGGGTAACTCCCCCACTTCATCCAGGAAAAGGGTCCCCCGACCTGCGAGCTCGATCTTTCCCAGCTGGGTCTGGTTCGCACCCGTAAATGCGCCCCTTTCATGGCCGAACAACTCGCTCTCCAAAAGGGTCTCCACAACGGCTGAGCAGTCCAGGGTGACAAAAGGCTCCTTATCATAGGGGCTATTGCGATGAATAACCCGCGCAATGAGCTCTTTGCCGGTTCCCGTATCGCCCTGAATAAGCACCGTGGCCCTGTTCTGACACAGAAGCCCGATCATCTTGAAGATGCCCCGAATCTGGTTGCTCTTGCCGATGATGACATCGGCGTTGGGCGAACACTCCCCCTTTTCCGGGAGCGGGGTCTCACGATCCACTTCCAGGATATAGAGCGCCCGGTTCAAGGTCCTCTCCATCTCTTCCGCATCGAGAGGCTTATGGACGTAATCGTATGCTCCCAGCTTCATGGCCTGAATCGTGGTCTCCATATCGTGGAAAGCGGTGATCATGATTACCTTGCTGGGGATGACTCCCTTCTGGATCTTGCTCAGCACCTCCAGGCCGCTCGTGTCGGGGAGACGGATGTCCAGGATCACCACATCCGGCGCAAACTTGCAGAGAAGATCCATTCCCTCTTGCCCGGTCCCTGCCTTGCGGACCTCATGCCCCTTTTCAGCCAGGAACATCTCGAGCGTTTCCTGGATGCTCACCTCATCATCTACGACAAGCACTTTGGCCATAGCTATCCTGCCGGAAGTACGATGGTAAAAGAGGCACCTTTCAAGGGGAGGTTGCTCGCTTCCACCTTGCCCCCGTGGGCCTCCACAATCCTCTTGATATTTGCCAGACCCAGCCCTGTTCCTTTGCTCTTGGTGGTGAAAAAGGGTTTGAAAATCTCCTCCCTGTCCTGCTCGGGAATGCCCCCTCCTTCATCCTCGATTGCAATGAGGGCCCGGGGGGTTCCCCCATCCGGGAGAAACCGTGTCCTCAGCCGGATCCGGCTTTCCACGGGTGACGCCTCAATCGCGTTGAGCATCAGGTTGATCAGGGCTTGGCTCAGCCTTTCTCCGTCCGCCCGGATCCGCGGAACGGCAGGATCCAGGTCGGTGATGATCTCAATCTTCTCCTCCTTGATCTTCATGTCCAGGAGTTCCTCACACGAGATCAGGAGATGGTTGATGTCCACGGGACCGAATTCGATGTTGATCGGTTTGGCAAAGTCCAGGAGTTGATTCAAGATGCGTTCCAGCCGCATCACCTCCCTGACGGAGATGTCGATTCTCCGGCTGTCGTTTCCGTGAAGTCTTGGATGATTTTTGAGAATCTGCAGATTCATCTTCACGGCAGAAAGGGGGTTCCGTATTTCATGGGACAGGCTGGTTGTGATTTGCCCGATGTAAGCCATCCTCTCCGATTCCCGAACCCTCCGCTCCATCTGGAGTCGCTGCGTGATGTCCCGGCAAATGCCGATGCTGGACAACTTGTTCTCGTATTGAGTGTTCTTGGCCAGGATCTCCGTAGGGAAGTTGCTTCCATCCTTCATGAGGCGCAGGTACTCGAAGGTGCGGGGCATGGCCTCTCTCTTGAGACTCTTCCGATAGATGGAAAGAACTCTGTTCCTGTCCTTTTGGGCCACAAAGAGGGAGAATCTTTTTCCCAGCACTTCTTCCAGCGTATGCCCGTGCATCTGGCAGTAGGCCTGGTTTGCAAAAACAATCACCTCCCCCTGGACCACGAAATACCCATCGGTAATCTCTTCCACCAGGGTCTTGTATTTTCTCTGGGATTCCCTCAACTCGGCGGTTCTTCTTCTCACGTCGTCTTCGAGGCGCCGGTTGTGATCGAGGATCTTTTCCTCATGCATTCTCTGAAAATGGTCACTGAATCGGTGGGTGGTATAAGCCAGGCATCGATTCACCTTGTTCGCATGCATGGCGAATTCATCGAGACTGCATTGCTCTGCAAGCAAAGGGATGCTGATCGTCCGGAAAAGTTCGAAAGCCTTCTGCACATCGGAGAGGAGGAAACCGGAGGCAAGGCGAAGGCGTGTGATCTTGTCTATGAACCTGTTGATCGGCCCGTAGTCGTCATGAAGAAGCAGGTGGAAATTGGCATCAAAAGCCCCCGTGCAGGTACCGTAAAGTTCCTTCCTCGGCCTCCGGGCATATTGCTCGCCTACCTGCGTACTCAGTCGCTCGACCCACTCCCGGATGATTCTTGTCCGGTTCCGTTCTCTGAAATCGTAAAGAGAGAAGCCCATGGCCAAGGCTCCCAAAGGGTTATCGACCAGGTGCGAAGGGGTGTTTGTTTCCGGAATGAAGAAGCTTGAATCGGCCTTTCTTTGTTCAGGAAAGTATGGCTTAAGGAAGCCGGACATGTCAAGGAGATTGGAAGATGGGCACCGTTGTCGCGGCTTGACTTC
>JAFGPH010000431.1 GCA_016926135.1 Deltaproteobacteria bacterium | reverse complement strand
GATGGGACCGTGGCTGGGGGAGAAGGATTCGAACCCTCGTTAACGGGGCCAGAACCCGTCGTCCTACCCCTGAACGATCCCCCAGTGGGTATAGAATCTCACCGAATCGATCCGGATTGTCAAGCGAAAAAGCCGGTTGGAGCCACTCGGCCTAACGGTTCATCTGGAGGCTGCCGGAAAATGCCCGGATACAAGGCTTCCGAAATCCCGAGGAATGAGGCGCACATCATTAGTACGCCGCAGTGACGAGGGATGAGGATAAGGCAGTAGATGGGCGTTTTCCGACAGCCGCCTACACCACCTTCCAGCAGCGAACCAGATGCCCCTCCACAGGCTCATGGAAGCGGATCTCCTCCCTCCGGCACCTCTCTTCCACCAGGGGGCATCGAGCCTGGAACTTGCATCCGGGAGGTGGGTTAAAGGGCGTGGGTACATCGCCCGGGAGAACTTCTCCCCTCGGCCGCTCCGCCATTTCCGGAGAAGGAACCGCGGAGAGCAGCGCAAGGGTATAAGGATGTAAGGGCCGGTCGAAAAGCGCCTCGGCCGGGGCATACTCCATGATGTGACCCAGGTACATGACAGCCACCTGATCGCTGATGTAGCCCACCACGTGGAGATCGTGGGAGATGAAGAGGTAACTGAGGCCCAGACGTCCCTGAAGGTCCCTGAGCAGGTTGATGATCTGGGCCTGGATGGATACATCCAGGGCCGAGACCGGCTCGTCGCAAACGATGAGGGAAGGGTCCACGCTCAGGGCGCGTGCCACGCCGATCCTCTGGCGCTGCCCGCCGCTGAATTCATGGGGGTACCGATCCGAGGCGGCGGGAGAAATCCCGACCGTCTGCAGGAGGTGATCTACCCTTTCCTTTCGCTCGTTACGGCCCCTGACCCCCAGTATCCGCAGGCCCTCTTCGATGCTCTGGCCCACGGTCATTCTGGGGTTGAGTGAACCGTAAGGGTCCTGGAAAATGATCTGCATCTCCCTTCGAAGGGGCTTCATTTCCTGCCCGGAAAACCCGCTGATATCCGTTCCCCGGTAAAATAGGCTTCCCCCGTCCGGATCCAGAAGCCTCAGGATGAGGCGGCCCACGGTGGACTTTCCGCACCCGCTCTCTCCCACCAGACCGAGGGTCCGTCCCCTGCCGATTTCCAGATCCACGCCGTCCACAGCCTTGACATACCCGATCACCTTCTGGAAAAAGCCCCTTCGGACGGGAAAGTGTTTCCTGAGGTCCTTTATGCTGAGGATGGGATTCATCATCTCGACCCATAGAGCACAGGGCACCGGCTCATGTGCCCTTCACCGTAGTCACACATCTCCGGAAACTCCTTTCGACACGAATCCACCGCCTGTTCACAGCGAGGGTGGAAAGGACACCCTGCGGGCTTGTATGCAGGATCGGGCACGGTACCCGGGATGCTGTAAAGGGTTCCTCCCCGCTTGGATCGATGCGGAAGGGAGGCCAGGAGCCCTCTGGTGTAAGGGTGTCGGGGGTCTTGAAAGATATGGCTCCTCTCTCCCTGTTCGGCGATGACTCCGGAATACATGACATAGATCCTGTCGGCGATTCCGGCCACCACATTGAGGTCATGGGTGATATAAAGGAGCGACATCTCCCTCTTCGCCTGGAGTTCCTCGAAGAGGTCCAGAATCTGTTTCTGGATGGTCACATCGAGGGCCGTCGTGGGTTCATCCGCGATGACCAGTTCGGGACTGCAGGCAAGGGCCATGGCGATCATCACCCTCTGCCTCTGTCCCCCGCTCAGTTGATGGGGATAGTCCCTGAGCCGTTCTTCGGGGGACGGGATTCCCACATTTCTCAGGAGGCGGATGCAACGCTCCTCCAGTTCCCTGTCCGCCATACTCTGGTGTACCGTGACCGCCTCCCTGATCTGGTCTCCTATGGTAAACACAGGATTGAGCGATGTCATGGGCTCCTGAAATACCATGGCGATATGGTTGCCCCGGATCTTCTGGAGGGCCTCTTCCTCCAGGTCCAGGAGGTTCTCTCCCCTGAAGAAGATGCGACCCTCCACGATCTCCCCCGGAGGCTTCGGGATAAGGCCCAGGATGGTCAGGGCGGAGACAGTCTTGCCGCAGCCCGATTCGCCTACCAGGCAAACCGTCTCCCCTTTTCCGACCTCGTAGGAGACCCCCTCCAGGGCGCGGGCCACGGTTTCGTCGCCCCTGAAATAAACCTTCAGGTCCTGGACTGAGAGAAGCATCAATACCTCTCCCTCAGTTTGGGGTTGAAGATGTCCCTCAGCCCTTCGCCGAAGAGATTGAAGGAGAGTACCACGATCAAGATGGAAATGCCCGGCACAAAGGTAAGCCAGGGTGCGTCGAAGATGAAGCGCTTCCCGTCGGAGAGGATGTTCCCCCAGGTGGCATGCGGTGGGGGGACGCCGAAACCCAGGAAGCTCAGGCCCGCTTCGGTCAGGATGGCGGAAGCGATGCCGATGGTGGCCGATACCAGGACGGGCGCAATCGCGTTGGGGATCATATGGCGAAAAATGATCCGCCAATCGCTGAGACCCAGGGCACGCGCCGCGGTCACGAAGTCCTGCTCCCTCAGGGAGAGGAACTCCGCCCTCACAAACCGCGTCGTACCCATCCAGCTCGTGAGCCCGATGATGATCATGATGTTGTAGATGCTCGCAGGGAGCAGGGCGACCACGGTGAGGATGAGGAAGAAGCTCGGAAAGCAGAGCATGATGTCCACGAAGCGCATGATGAGCGTATCCACGGAAACGGCGCCCGCGGTGAAGAACCTCACCCGGCCGGTCCCTCTCCGTTTGCCCCTTCCGGCTCCCGGCAGGAGAAGGAGGACCCCGGCCACAATCAGGATCAACCCCGCCGTAACGCTTCCGGCAGAGAGAAGTCCTCCCCCCAGAAGGAGGAAGCCGGCACACAGGACCTGATCCACCCTTACCTGGTTCTGCCCGAAGTAGCCCGAGATGCCGCCCATGAAAATGCCCACTACAATCGAGATTCCTACGGCCACAAATCCCACGGTCAGGGACACCCATGCCCCTTGAAGCATTCTTGCAAATACATCCCGACCCAGGTCGTCCGTGCCGAAGAGATAGACTTCCAGAAAAGGCACCTCTTCCGGCCGGAGGCTGTCGAAATGGGGAATGGAAAGGGGGGGGCGCAGTTTTTCCTGTAGACGCACCATGGACGGGTCGATCACGGGCCGGGTGCCGGAGGTCAGGGCCAGCCCTGCAAGGGCCACCAGGAAGAAGGCGAGGAAGATGACAAGGCCCGCAAGGGCGAGCCTGTTCTTCCTGAGGAGCCGCCACCATTCCTGGAGCCGCGTGCGCCGGGGGTTCATGGGTTCCGTATTCTGGATTTCGGGTTCTGGATTTTGAATGATCGGCTCCCTGTCGTGCATGCTGTCTTCCGTCTTCTGACCTCTGCCTCCTGCCTCCTCCAATTTAGGCATTTTAGGCACTTTAGCGCACTTTAGGCACTTCACAGTCTTATCCTCGGATCTACCACCACATAGAGCAAATCAGAAACAAACGTGCCTGCCAGCACGAGCACGGCAGAAAGAAAATTCACCGTCAGGATAATCGGGTAATCCCTGGCAAGGATGGCCTCGTAGGCCATCCTGCCCATTCCGGGCCACGAGAAGATGGACTCGATGATGACCGAGCCTCCGATCAGGCCGGGAAGAATCAGCCCGAACATGGTCACAAAGGGAAGGAGGGCATTTCTCAGGGCATGCCTGTAATGCACCTGCTCCATGGGGAGACCCTTCGCCTTGGCCGTGCGCACGTAGTCCTGGCCCTCCACCTCCAGCATCTGGCCGCGCACGTACCTCGAGAGGATGGCAATCCCCCCGCTCGCCCCCAGCACGGACGGAAGCAGCAGGTGCCAGATCCGGTCCATCACCAGCCGCAAAGGGCCGGCCTCACCCAGTCCGAAGGTCTCCATACCGATGACCGGCACGTGAAAACGGGTGACCACGAAGATGATCAGGATGTAAGCGAAGAAGAACCCCGGGATGGAGATGAGAAGATAGGAGAGGAACGTGGTGGATCGGTCGTAGAAGCCGCCCCTGGAGATGGCCGCACGAATCCCGATGGGGAAGGAGAGGGTCCAGGTGATGATGGTTCCCACGACGAAGAGAGGCAGGCTGTTGACGAACCTCTCCCATATCTTGGCGAGCACGGAGTGGTTGTCCTTCCACGATACGGTCCTGCCCGTGAAAAGGTCCCGGTAGAAATAGAGATATTGGATGTGGAGGGGCTTGTCCAGGTGGAAGGCCTTGCGGAAGCGCTCCACGATCTCCGGCGTGAACTTTGGGTTCAGCGGGTCCACCTGGCTGGGCTTCCCGGGCGCCAGTTGGATGATGAGAAACGAGACCACGGAGACGAAGAAGAGGGTCACGATCTTCTGGATGATGCTACGGCCTATGAATGACAACATGCAAAACCCCTTTCACCACAGAGGCACAGAGGACACAGAGAATTCCCCTATTGGCTCGATCGGGAGATACCGATCGCGCCAATGAGCCTCTTTGATGCAGTGGCTCCAGTGCTTTCCTCGAACTAGGACCGATGCCTTCACACAGACCGGGGTAACACTGGTGGTTTCCCATTTGCCGGTATCTCCCGGCAAATGGGAAATACGAGTTCCTCTGTGACCCCAGTGCCTCTGTGGTGAATCCATCCTTCTTTCACCTATCCTTCCGCCGCGAAGTTCGGCGCCTCCGGCAGCTTGATCCACTTGTTGAAATAGAAGCTGTAGTTGCCAGTCTTGGTGGGCGTGATCTTGCTGTAGGAGACCCTGCCCTTTTCATCCAACTCCTTGATCACGATCCGCTTGTCCAGGACGGCCGTCCACTTGGTCACATAGAGAAAGGTGTAGGGCTGCTCCCCGGCGATGATCTCGTGAAGCCGGTGGCAATAAGCCGCCTGTCGCGCGTGATCATATTCCTGCCTGATCTTGATGATCAGGTCGTCCGCCTGGGTGTTCCGGAATCCCACGAAATTGAGCTGATAGGGATGGGTCTGGCTGGAGTGCCAGATCTGGAAGAGGTCGGGCTCGATCCCCATCTGCCACCCGAGGATGAGGGCATCGAAATCCGCCTTATCCACGCGCTCCTGGATAAAAACCGACCATTCCAGCAGGTCTGTTCGAACATCGATACCGATCTGGCGCCATGCATCCTGCACAATGGCCATGACGGCCTTCCGGAGGTCATTGCCGCTGTTGGTGATGAGGGTGAACTGGAGCCGTTTGCCGTCTCTCTCCAGCCAGCCTTCCCTGTTCTTCCTCCACCCGGCCTCCTCCAGTAACCGCAAGGCCCCCTTCGGGTCATAGGAAACGGGGTTTACCCGGTGATTATAGTAATCCGTCTGCTTCACAAAGGGGCCGGTGATGGGCTCGCCCTGGCCATGGAGCACGTAGCGGATGATCCGCTCCACGTCCACGGCCATGCCAAGGGCCCGTCGAACCCTGACATCGTCAAAGGGCGGCCGGCGCATGTTGTAGCCGATGTAGGTGTAACCGAAGGAAAGCCCGGAAAAGCCCTGGTACCTCTCGTCCTTCTCCAATCGATCGACCTGGTGGGGTTGAACGCTGTAGGTGTCCACCGTCCCAGCGTAGAACTCCATCTCCTGCGTCAGGAGATCAGGGACGATCCGGTACACATAGCGTTTGTAGTTCGGGGGCCCCTCCCAGTAATCATCGAATCGATCAAGCCGGATATACTGATCCGACTTCCACTCCCGGAACACAAAGGGTCCGCAGCCTGTGGGCCTCCGGTTGAACAGGCTCTGGCGCATGGAAAATGTCTCCGGATCCTTTCCCAGGCTGAGGGCTTCCTTCCGGAGCGCTTCCCCGTTCAGCAGGTGCTCGGGGAGGATTCCCATCCCCCAGGTTCCGAACGCGGGTGAGTAAAGCCGCTTGTACACGATCCGCACCGTGAGCGGATCGAGCACCTCCACTGCCTTCACCGGCTCGTAGTCGGCGATGCGAGGCGAAAGATTCCTGGGGTTCATGATGGCTTCATAGGTGAATTTCACATCATGGGCGTCCAGGACATGGCCGTCGTGAAATTTCACGCCCCGTCTCAGTTGGAAGACCAGCACCGGGTTGTGTTCGGCAGCGGGAAGGATTTCGCCGGCAACGCCGGCGAGGAACTCGGAGTTCAGGCCTTCCTGAAGCGAAACAAACCTCTCGGATGGAAAGCTACGGAAGTAGTCCTTCCCGAGCAGATGCGTGAGATTCTCGAACAGATCCTGGTCTACCCTGCCGAGCACCAGCCTGATCCTTGCCGGAGCCCTTACCCGGATCTTGATCTGCCTTGCCTCCACCCCCTTTTCCTTCTTCTCCTGACGGGTGGTTTCGAACTCCCTTGGGGGAAGCGTGGTGATCTCCCGGATGTTTTCCAGGGTCCCCTGTATCTCGGGACTCATCTGTAACGCCGATGCCTTTGCCTTGCGGAGCAGCTCTGCCACCTGGTCGGCCCCCGCCTTCCCCACGCCGGGAATCGGGGCATCCTGGTTGATGAAGAAGGTAGCCTCCTCGTAGATCTCCCACGAGGTGGCCAGCCGGCCCCTGAAGCGCAGATCCTCATCCCGGTCGATGAGGCCCTCGAAAACCATGGATTGGATGGCACTGCTGGAGGAATCAGCCGAAAGCACGGGATTCAGGATACTGGCATCACCGATGGACGCCGTGATGTATTCACTCAGACGGCCGGGATTTCCCCGTGTCTGCTCTTCGTAGGTCGGCACCCACAGGTAGGACTGCAGGAGCAGGGCGATCACCACCAGGGGCGCCAGTATGAGGAATCTGCGGACAGACATGAGAAAAGTGCCTAAAGTGAGCTAAAGTGGCAAAAATGCCTAAACGCGCATGACCAGGTTACTACTTCTCGCCACCCCCGAGGATGAAAATCCCCCTCTCCACCCAAGTGGGGGGAGAGGGTCGGGGTGAGGGGGGTGTGTTTTCACGGCAAAGTGAGCGAAGCCATGGACGGCGTAGCGAACGTAGCAGAGGCGATGCCCCGAAGCCCAGCCTCAGCCTGTGAGCAAAACCGATTTTGACGCCAGCGATCCGGTGATAGGACCGCAAGTCGAAGGGCTGCCCTATCGCAACAAGTCTACCAGAAAACGGGGATCATGCAATTGGTAAAGTGGATGACTTGTGATATGTCGTAAAGGTTCAAGGTTCAAGGTTCAAGGTTCAAGGTTCAAGGTTCAAGGTTCAAGGTTCAAGGTTCAAGGTTCAAGGTTCAAGGTTCAAG